>JAJDAS010000296.1 GCA_029261755.1 Nitrospinia bacterium | reverse complement strand
ACCTCACAGGGGGAACCCTTTTCTACAGGAGCCCCAAACGTTTTTTCAAAAATTTGCTAAGAAAAAACTTGAAAGCTATGTGGAGCCAGAGAGAGAAGGTACACCTAAGGGGGAACCCATCGGGTTTTCTTATATTAAATACTTCGCTGTTATATTCTCATTAACTAAGACGACACAGAAAAAAATTGCGGAGAAATTGAATGTGCCCTATCAAACTATTCGGATGTGGCGTAGTGAAAACGCTTTTAAAACTATGGTTGATGACCATGCCTGTAAGTTTGCCAACTTGGTAATTAAGCGGTTCGAAGAAAGGGTTAAAGAGGAAAAACAACTTAATGTTAAGTTGCTCAAAAAAGATATAAAGGATTTGGGTGAATGTACGGAGTTTCCTAAATTAGATTGGAAAGAGTTTGGGGATTTTTTTGAGTATGGACCTGAAATCCGATCCTACCTGAATTACAAAATAGGTGAATTTCTTAGAAATAAAAAAACTGAAACAAATCACAGACTAAGCTTTCAATATACGGGATTTTATATAGATGTAGCAGGTTTTTTTGCACCAACGAAAGCAGAAAGAAAACGCAAGCGAAAAAACTTCGATAAAGCGTTGGACAAGATAGGGTTAGATAAAAAAAAGGTGATTAACAAAATGGAAAGAAACTACCTTCATGCTATAAAAAACCTGCGGGACGAATTCATTAATCCAAGGTTTCCCTTGGAGTACCAAAAAGAATTGCTGATCACGGTGAATCAGGCGATAAAATATTTTGAAGAGAAATCCATAGAGTAAAAAAAATTTACCAACATGACCTACAATTACCTTGGTATTTGCTTGAAAAGTCGAACACATAACATTCTGTTTGAGGAAATAGCATGAAAACTACAAAACCACTTGATTTTTACAACCTGCTTTACAAGGACTGCAATGGATTTATTGAGTTTCGTTCCTTGTCCAAAAAGGTAAATCGCCAAGCATGGATTGAACCGGCAAAGGTGGGAAATTACCTTGAGACTTTAAAAAAACTTCCCGGCGAAAGTGTTTATCACGGATGTGCTACCAGGTTGAAAGGGGAAGGCAAGAAAGATGGTGTGCTTGAGGTCCCTTGCTTGTGGGCTGATATTGATTTCAAAAAAGTGCCAGAAAAAGAAGCCACAAAAAATATAGAGGGATCACCTTTTCCTCCGACCGTGATAATCCGAAGTGGAGGCGGATTCCACGGTTATTGGAAGTTCAAAGAGCCTCTTCTGATTGAGAAAAACGAGGATATAGGACAAATTGAAGGATACCTCAAAAGATTAGCAGCTTCATTAAAAGGCGATAGAGCAGCCACGGACGCTTCCCGGATTTTAAGGGTTCCTGGAAGTAAAAATCATAAATATTCACCAGCGCGGGATGTTTCCATCTCTTATATGAACGGCAAGGAATACAACCTTGAAGACTTTGATTTGTTGCCGGAACTTGAACCAAAGAGCAGTAGCGAACCGGTTACAAAACAAATGGCATCTACACCCGAAATCATTGAAAAAATAACGGGATCATGCGCCTTTCTTAATCACTGCTATTCCAACAGCGAAAAACTACCGGAACCCCTGTGGTATGCCATGATTTCTAATCTCATGAAATATTCCAATGCTAAGGACTTGATTCACACGTTTTCAAAAAATTATCCCGGATATTCTCCCCAAGAAACCAATGACAAAATGCTTCATTCCACCGAAACAAATAAGCCCCACACTTGTGCCTACATCAAAGAGCATTGGGATTGCGGGAAGGATTGTGGTGTTATGTGTCCTTGCCAAACTCAACATAAAAAAACTTCCATTGAGATGGTTGATATTATTGAGCCTACCGATAAACAAGCCGTCCAACTTGATTTTGATAAATTGCCTGAGTTCTTGCGTGAAGCAGTTTCGTTGATAGGCCCATCCACTTTAGCACCTGACGAATTTATTGCAACCTCACTATTGACGGCAATGTCCAGCGCAATAGGAACGCGGGCCTACATCCAAATTGGACGCCGTATCTATCATCCCACCGTTTGGGCCATGCTCATAGCGCCATCGAGTGATTTTTTTAAATCAACTGCCATAAAAGAGGGTAAGAATTTTATCCATAAAAAAGACAAACAATTTGAAAACGAATTTAAATCATTGGAAGAAGACTACCTCAGAGAAAAGAGAAAGTGGGACGCACTTGAGAAACAAAAAAAGGCAACTAAACCTCCACCAGCAAAACCAACTAGACAAGAGATCATTTTCAGTGATGATGAAACCCTGGAAAGCTTTTATCAAACATTACACAATAACCCTGATGGAGGCTTGTTGGCTTATGATGAACTGGGAAGCTGGCTGGAGGGGTTTGACAAATATAAGAGCGGAAAAGGCGAAATGCGCCGGTGGCTTTCAATTTATGGCAATGAGCCAATCAAATACAAACGGAAGATTGAAAAGACCCACTTGACCATTGATAAACCCTTCGTCTCTATAATCGGAGCAATAACGGTGAACACTTTCACCTCACATTTTAAAGCCCTGCAAGACATCGAAAATGGATTTCTTCCCAGGTTTCTTTTTTGCAAAACCCCTAAGCTGGTTAAGCCTGATGAAAGTTTTTTTAGGCCGGATGTTGATCAAGATAAATGGGAAGAGTTTTACACAATATTTGAACGGGTTATGGAATTAAAACCGGGTGGGGTTGCTCCCGATTCAACCGGAATGGAAATGATTAATGACTGGTACAAAGCACACCAGGCAGAGAAAATAGACCCGTTTTTCCCAGAGGAAGCAAAACCATTCTGGAGACGTATGGAAGGATATCTTTTTAAATTTGCGCTAATCTTTCACCAGTTCAAAAGGG
>JAJDAS010000295.1 GCA_029261755.1 Nitrospinia bacterium | reverse complement strand
CTGTCAGCGTCTCTTACTTTCTTTGCCGCACGGTGTGCTATTTCCAGCTTGGCGATTTGTCGATCAGTTAAAATTAGCTTCTTCATACAACCAGTATAACAAAGGTGTATCTAAAAAGCTAGAGTGTTACTTTAACTATTTGCCAATTATTCAATCGCGACTGGTATATTTGCGTTTATACAATCCAGTTCTTGTAATACAGCTTTAGATATTTTTTCAGTCTCATCGCCATCTAAAGATTCTTCTTTCCATAAATCCTGGATTGAATTTATAAACTGCTTTATTTCTTTTTCGATATTTCTCATTTTAACCTCTTTATTAATTCTTTTAATCTTGAATGAACATGATAAGTAAATTCTTTAATAACATTTTCTTTTGTAAAATCTTTTAAATCATCTTCACCTAATTCCGATTTCAACATTCCAAGCCATTGTTCAAATATTTTCTTTAATTCGATATCCCAAAATAGTGCATCTTCGGTAAAAGGTGAATTACCATAATAAACATCTTCGCTCCACTCTATTTCTTTTTCAGAGTTGGTTGTTTCATGATTTTGTTCATCCTTATTCTTTTTGTCATTTTCAATAGCCATTAATGCTCTGAGCTCGTCTAAAGTAAGTTTTTCATGTACATTGTTCACATTTCTTGTTTTATCAAGCCTGTAGTCGATATACCATTCTTTCCCTGCTAACTTTCTTATTTCTAATCTTTTTACCATTTTTATTTCACCTCATGCTTTCTTCATTATCGAGATGAGTTGAAACAACTCTCTCAATTTCATGAGAGTTGTTTCCTGTCTTTTGAAATGATGTAAGAAAACAGTATGGTGGCAGGGCTTGTTCACTTTTTATGTTTTTAGTAAATGTGTCATTTACGACCCTGACAACTAAAGTATTTAAATAAATAATTGGCAGGGGAAAAACTTAAAATGCGAATTCCGATGAGGAACCCTGTCTCCTTCCTATTTTCTTATGTCTTTGAAGAACTATTTGCGGAAGTTTGAAACAAAGGGTTTCAAGTAATTAGTATGAGAGTTACTATAGAAATTGAGGCGATGTTTAGTGGAATGAATCGATAAAATTTTTTGTCTTTTTTTTTGACAAAAGATTAACGTGTTCAGACTGCGTATTGCCGAAATTTGTGACCAGAAGCGAACTGAAGTTACCTAAATTAATTAAAATTAGAAAAAACATTTTTTATCCTGCATCTTTCACTATGAAGTTCTATTTCAGCATTTCTTAATGCTTCTTTGGCCATTTTCTTTTCTGTATTAATACCCATACCATGAGAACATTCGCCTTTGCTGCATTTTTCGAGATTTTCTTTTTCGGTTTTTATTTTATCTTGTAAATGCTTTATTAGATAAGTGTTTGGTTTATCTTTTCTATATGGCTCCCAATGTTCTATGATAGCCCACACATGCTCATAGCCTTCTTTATTTCCACAAATTCCGCTAAGTTCAACACCTAAAGTTTTAATGCATCCTGTATGAAGATTAACATATAAAGAATCTCGTTCAATTGGCCAGTTAAGGTCTATTAAAAATTGCTTTCCTCTTCTGCTAAACTCTTCTAAATAATAACCTCTCCAAGTATTTCCATCGCCAAAGTCAGGTTTTGGATGACAAATAGCCCTTAATATTAAAGCCAATTCTGCCGTTGATTTTTTAGAAAGATGTTCTTTTATTTTTTGTTCTTCAAGTTCTTTTTGAATATTTTGTTGTTGTTTTGTTTCTCTTTCTTCAATATTTTGAAGTTTGAAGTCTAAAAGAGATAATTGTTCGCTCATTTTAAGCAACCTCCCAATCTTCATATTTTAATTTACATTTGTCAAAAAACTCATCATATTCAGAGTTTAATATTTTTTTGTCAGCTTCTTCTTTTGTTTCTGCATCGACTTCAAAATATCCCCATATAGTTTTTTTAAAGTTCTTTTTATATTTCATTTTCACATCACCATTCTCGTTTTATTTACTTTATCGAGATGAGTTAAACAACTCTCTCATAGTTCTATGAGAGTTGTTTGATTTCTTCTGAGATGATGTAAGAAAACAGTATGGGACAGGGCTTGTTCGCTTTTTATGTTTTTAGTAAATGTGTCATTTACGACCCTGACAACGAAAGTATTTAAATAAATAATTGGCAGGGGAAAAACTTAAAATGCGAATTCCGATGAGGAACCCTGTCTCCTTCCTATTTTCTTATGTTATTGAAGAACTATTTGCGGAAGTTTGAAACAAAGGGTTTCAAGTAATTTTGGGGAGCAATTCATCTGACACAGTTAGGAGCAAGCCTGAAGAATATTTAAATAATTATAAAAAAAAAGAAAAAAATTAGGCACTTTTAATGCCTAATTCATTTGCAACTTGTTGTAACACATTGATGGTGTTAGCCAAGTCTTTTTTAACGATGGTGAGTTTTTTATGGACCCACACATCATCTTTTTTGTAGCTTATTTGTAAAGCAACAGAATAGCTTTTAAATTCGCCATTTTTTCCTTTAACTGGTTGCTCAAAAATTGCTGCTTCAACAAATCCTGCCTTAAAGTCTTTTATTGGTTTCATTTTATTACCTCGTGCACCTGCTCTTTGGCAGATGTCTAAGGTATTTATAACGAAGCTCTCTTATGTTTTCAGCTTTCATTTAAAAGCGAAAACTTAAGTTGGAGTGCAGTGTGCCTATACGACATCTGAAACAAGAGCTTGGGCTTAGAGGTTAGATGAAATGAAAAATAATTATAAGAATGCGGTTGATTTGTGTTATGAAGTAACTTTGGGCAGTGTAGATATTAAAAGAGAGGATTATTAGGCATGGGAGACTTGAAAAAAACCAAAATGGATATACTCAAAGGGATTGGTCTTCCTCTTTGTTTTAATCTCTTCTGTTGCAATTTATTTACTGAGAAACTTTAGCTGGAAAAACTTGGGCAAGGTAGGAGCATAAGCATACTGAGAGAGCCTGTGTTTGATTTGAATTGAGGGTGGGAAAAGAATGGGAATAAATCTGAAAAAAAATACAAGCCTTCAAATCATTATCATCCTTTCTTATCGCTTGATGAGTATTTGGTCGTGCCTTAAAACCCCATTTTAAGGTCGAAGCCAAGTGGCGTAGAGAGCTGGGTTGGGTTGTGGGGGTGGGAAGTGAAAGGGGAAGGATGGGAAAAGCTTCAATAAATTTCACTCTCCCTGATGATGCCTACATTATGTATCACCTTATTTCTCCTGATTTGAAAAAACAGAAAAAAGACAAGGGGGTGGTACGTCCTAAACAAGGGTTAAATGTTTCATAGATGGTTGAAGTATGAATTTTTCTCTCGGATTTAGTAGGAGAAAGCGTGCTTGAATATTCTTGTGGAAAAATTGAGGGATTTGTGATAGACTCACGCCTGAAAATCATTTTTGAATGGCTTATATGGGAAATATCAGTTTACAATTAGCAATGTTTATTGTCAAAAAAGGAGAAAGACATGGGAAACAGGGCAGTGTTAACGTTATTGGTTGTAGTCCTCCTCCTATTGTACTTAGTTGACCCGGCGGCGGCAACTCCTCCTAGGACTACGACATCAGTCCCTATGCACGTCATAACTTTAAAGCCGGAAAAGCAGGCGGCGGGGTCACCATGCGATAGGGCAACGATATTTAAGGTCGTAGTTCAATACAATAATGGAAAGGGAAAGTACGTAGAGGAATGTACATACAAGGGAGATAACAGAGCCAGGAGTGTGTTAGGCACGGTGTTAAACATGAGCTGTACTGGACCCCACGAGCACGATAAACACAATGATCACAGCATCCAATACAACTCATATTCAAATTATCACGGCAAGTGGTCGGGATGGAAGACGTCAACGGTGTTAGGGAACCCGCAAGCCTTGATCATTGATGCAAGCTGCAATTTGTTCGTTTCGACAAAATAGGTTGACAGAAGGCCATGATAGAGTCGAATTCTGTCTACAATTCGGCTACAGTGGAGTAAAACCGGGACCGGCAAATTGGACAAGTAAATTGATGACGAGGAGTATCAATTAGATGTGTAAGCGGAGGTGATCCGTCTACCCACATCATCTACCGCCGAACGTATTGCTATCTCCCTGCCCGTAAAACCGACCATCCGCTCCAAGCCAAACTCACCACGCCAATCTTCACCCGAAAAACAATCCCTATTTTTTTTTATCCTTTGAGGCGTATTTGGTCGTGCCTTAAAAACGTTTTTAAGGTCGGAGTATAAGTATACGGAGAGAGCCTGAGTTGGAGTGATTGTGGAGGGTTAAGGAGTGTGATTAAAGATGGATGGGAATCGCTAAATTGATGCTGATTTTTTTGCAAATTTTAAATTGTTTTTATTGACAAGAGTAATTCTAATCACTATATTATTCGTAAATAAGACGAAATATTAATGGATTGATGCGGTAAACACCGATTAAGAGGTGAAGGTATTCACATAAATGGGGAGAAAAAGAATGATAAAGAAATTTTTATTATACCTAATTATAGCCCCTGTACTGGTGATGATGACGGCAACAGACGTTTGGGCATCGCCGCAGCGGGCTAAGGCTAAGTATACGTATAATGTCTGCGGTAATCACGAATGGCCGTACCCAATGAATATGCGTTTCTACTTGGAAGAATACAAAATAAGTGATAATAACGTTTATAAGGCACAAACAGTACCTGCCAACAGTACCATATGTGTGTCACTTCCATCAGATAGTAAAATTCCTTATGTGTTAGTGCTTCCAGACTTCCCTGGTAAATATGATGATGGTACAAACGGCATTATGGGATTAACTATAGCTGATACTTGCCACAAACGGGTAACAGGTAGTAATTTATTCGCAAGACGTGGAGAAAGAAAGTTCACTGTGACAGTTCATATTCCAAACGCAACACGATACGGTGATTATTTCGTCAATTGTTCCTATAAAATAGAGTAGCATAAATAAGTTAAAACCTATCACCTCACCCATTCCAATCTCTTCACCCGCAAATAATCCTCATCTTCCCTATCCTTTGAGGCGCATTTGATGGTGCCTTAAAACCGCTTTTAAGGTCGGAGCTAAGTAGCGTAGAGACCCTGTGTTGGATAATTGCGGGGGATGGGAAGAATGAGGATGGATTGGAAAAGATTTAAAATTTTGGATTAATTCTTACCATTTCTTATCATTAGAGCCATATTTGGTCGTGCCTTAAATTCCGCTTTTTGTCAAAAAAAAAGGGGTCAAGTCCATTCTTAGCTGCATTAGAAATAATGTAAAAAAGATTTATCTTTGATACCAAAGATTTATTTTAGATTGAAGTTCCTTAAAGTACTACGCAAATTTTTAATGCAGTCAAGGGTGGACTTGACCCCTTTTCCCCCTTTTCTGATCCCCAATCACACCCGAACTCACCCCTTCACCCCTTCACCCCTTGTATTTACAGGTCAAAAAGGGGTAAAGTCTTGAAATGATAGATAGCAAGTTTTATGGCGTCTTGATCGAGAATAAACAATTTGCATTTTACAATCACACAAAATCTTATCATACATTTAAATCAGGCAGAATCATAAACGTTTAACTTAATTGTCATTTGAAGACTTGGCCCCTTAACTGCGAACATTGAACTAAAAGGAGGAAGGATATGCGAAGAGGTTACGTGTATACGATAATGGCCGTGATGTTCATTACGGCGATATGCCCAACGATATCAGGCGCCTCCCCTAAACGACCAGATCTGACAGAGCACAGAATTCGCTTCACCGCACCATCGACATTGAGCTGTACATCGCCCTGGGTGCCTAAAGGCAAATATTTTCAGGTCTCGATCGCCTACAAGACACAAGGTGGAGGGTGGGTGTCTGCAGCAAAAGCAGTGGTAAGTTCTGGAGGCATAATCCGGACGTCCATTGGCCAAGTTATAGTGATCGATAAACCCGATACAACAGGGCATGACGGGGGCAAGGATCATACCATAGGGATTAAACACATCGGAGCTACAGACATTCGTTATGTTGGCGGCAAGGAATTCACCGGCCACCCGACGGCAATAAACGTGAATGTGAACTGCAACATAACCGTCACGACAGAATGAGGCTATGGACCTTACAGAGGACAGAGACACAAGCAATATAATAAAGCGCACTCCGGCATCCCCACCCTTGTCCCACCGCCTCTATCGCGGAACGTATTGCCCGATGCGGATATGATCCGCACCTTGCTCGTAAAGCCGGGTGATACGTTCAGCAAAGTTCTTCAGAGTCTTCTGGGCGATTCCAAGCCCGGAAGGCGAGAAGACATATCCCAAAAAGTCAAATCCCTTTTCTATCCTGCCGATAAAAGTCTTGTCTGGATGCTTTTCCAGTCTTAATCGATACAGTATTTGGTTAACCATTTTTATAGCTGATCTCAATTTCCATTTCTTAGGGGCAAGAATTACCCAGTCATCCATATACCGGGCATAAAAGAGCCCTGTCTTCTCCATACTGTCATCCAATTCCTTAAGATACAAAGCCCCCATCAAAGGAGAAAGAGAACAGCCAAGAGAGATACCACGTTTGATATCCCAGTAAAGCCCTCCATAATAGATAGTTCGATAGAGGTATCCTTTCAGTAAATCCAATACTCGATAGTCCGCAATAAATTTTTGTAATTGTCCATATAGGCCTTAGACGGGCCAGAGAGAAAGGAAAACGATAAGGATGTTAATTGACCTGAAAAATGCAAGGGAGCTAAAGGAAAAGGGCTTGTCACTCCGTGAGATTGGAAAGTGTTTAGGGGTTTCGAGAACCTATCTTTCTGATGCTTTAAGGTACAAGATGTGGATGTTGGCAGGAAAGTAAATCGAGGGATTGGGGTCACCTTGAATATTGCATTAGATGTGTAGGCTTTACCAACAAAATGTTTCAATAATTTTTTTTTATCAACGCATATTTTAAAATTCTGACTTCTTCACTACAACAAGGTTTGGTTGTGCAGATACAATGTTTGTATGCAATATTCAAGGTGACCCCGTCCTTTTTTACACGCAAGTGATTATGGAAGAATTAGGTGTCAAGCTGTTTTAGTTTATCTATCTCTTTTTTGTTTCTTGGGGTAATTTCTTATCATTTTTTTTTATCTCTGTTTCATCTATCGGTTTGGGGGCATCTTCATCTGCATATTTATTAACACGAGATGCTGCTGCAGCATAAAATTTTTCAGCAAACGCCCCAGCAATAATGCAAAGCATAGTAACTCTCCAGAACTCAGGTGTAGGAAAAAGTTGACTCACTCCCTCGCCTCCAGTCTGTGGAATACCATTTGGGGTAAAAATTGTTAATTGTTTAGTATAAAACAGAGCAAAAGCAACAATTGCGATAAGTCCACCAAGGACAGTTTGAGTTGTTAATAAGGCCCAGAAATTTTTCCTTTGAAAGAAATTTATTTTTCTTTCATGACCATCAATAGTTTCTTTTGCAAGAAGGCTAACCAATGCACCAAGCCCTCCCAAAGCAAGAGCTCGCAAGGCATAATAAATGTTGTCAAAGTACCTTGAGTTGTTTAATGAATCTAATCGACTGATAAGAATCTTATGGTTCTTTTGAAAAATTTTATTCTTTTGCAGCACTGAATTAATTTCATCATCAATTCTCCCTCTTTCATTATTAAGTTCTTTAAGTTTTTCATCCCATTCTTTTCCTTCTTCAATTATTTTTTTAGAATGTTTACTCGCTTCTAAAATAATAATTTGATCTTTCAGCATAGAGTATTGATTGTCTAGGCGCTTAAGTTCCATGTCAAGGTTAATGATCTCCAGTTCGATCTCAATTGCCTTATTTTGAAGACTTGATGAAAATGTTGAAACATTTATCATAAACGCTACATATATAAGTCCACCTAATATTAATAAGAGACCAACGCCTCGAAGATGTATTGGTAAACTATTCTTGAAATATTCAACGATATAATCTAATAAAATAGGTTTTTTAACCTAAATTGAGCGATTTTTTGTCAAAATAAAATACCCTTTGGGCAATAAAATGTTGATATAATTGAAGAACGCTAATTCAATTCAACTTTCAACAATTTCACCCAAAGGGTTATGTC
>JAJDAS010000294.1 GCA_029261755.1 Nitrospinia bacterium | reverse complement strand
CCTCAATCTTTTCTACGCCGCCTGTTCCGAATATTTCATCACTTATCCGCTTACCGAGAACTCTTTGCCCGTCTATTTTTTCTTGGACGAATTTGGTAATCTTGGCTACGTGCACAATTACGACAGCCTTGCCACTTCGTTAAGAAAACATCGCTGTTCCCTTAATATTGTTTTGCAAAATCTCTCTCAACTGCAAAGTATCTATGGGGAGAAAGTGGCTGAAACGATCTATTCCGGCGGTATGCTGAGCAAGCTTTTTTTCTCCGGTTTGGATTTCAAGGTTTGTCGTCTGGTTTCAGAAATTCTTGGCTATACGACAGAGTATGATTCGGTGTTTGGCGGCACGGGGGACAAAAGCAGGCCGGTTTCTCGGCCTCTGATGTTTCCTGATGAGGTGAGAATGATGAACAAAGAAAATGGGCTCTTGATAACGGGTAATCAAAAGCCGATTAAAATTGAAATGCCACCGTATTTTCAAAACAGGCATTTAAAGACTTTGACGGAAAAAAAGCCCTTTGAGCTTAATTTGGATTATGCGGGGGAGCGTTTGGAGTTTTTGGAGTTTGGGGGGAGGGAGACTGTTGGATTGAGGAGAAAAGGGAGGGCGGAGGGTTCGGAGGTTGTGTTGGGGAAGATTTCTTGTGAGATAGGGGAGATGCTCAAGGCTTTAGTTCTTGATCTAAGGGGAGTGGATTAGGGCTTATTGGATACATTTTCCTATTGATCCCTCTTTGCATATTTTGCCATTTGTCCAAGTTGCCCCTTCTAAATTAGCCCCTTTCAAATTAGCCAATGTTATATCAGCCTTTTCCAAATCAACCATTTCCAAATTAGCATCCACCAAATAAGCATATTTCAAGTCAGAAGCCCTCAAATCAGCAAATTCCAAATCGGCACTTAACAAATTGGCTTTTTTTAAATTAGCGCCTTCCAAATTAGCGCCTTTCAAGTTAGCGTTTACCAAGTCAGCATCTTCTAAATTAGCTCTTTCTAAATTAGCCAATTCCAAATTAGCTTTCCAGAGAGTGGTATTTCTTAAATTGGCATCACTAAGATTTATGTCAAAAAGATCGATTGAGTTAAAGAATACATTATCAAGATCATTTTTATATGCTTGAACAACTCTTCTCAATTCCTCCACTGTTTCCGAATCGGGAATTTGTGGATAAAATAACGACTCGAATAAAGAAAGAGGAGAAATGAAATCTGGCTGCTTTGGTCGTTTCATTTTTTGAATACTAGGCACTCCTTCTATAGCTTTTTTCCAGTTTTGTCCGCTCAATTGAGACATGAGGATGCTGACCCTGTTTTCAATCAAATCTCTTCTGTTTTCAAATCTGCCGGAAGCTAAGGTAAACGCACTTACATAAAGGGCAATGACCCAAAGAGTAAAAGAAGGCGGTTTTTTTGCATTCGGGTCTTCGGGCGGATCTATTTTTTGCCAGATCATATGAAGGCCGGAAAAATCCCAAAAAATCCATTTAATTGCTTTTATTATTTTAGAGTTCATATTAAGTATTGCTGGACGGGGATTATTTCTTATCAAAGGTTCTTTTATCTATATCATGCAGGTTCAAATTCTGAAGAGTCTCCAGAAGTTCCTGTTTTGATTGATATTTATTCCGCTGAGATGCATGAAGCGCACTTAAAAAGTTTTCAGCATCATATAATTTAACTGGAAGAATATTATCAGTTGACTTTTTCGCTGCGTCTTTAGCATAAGAAGTATAGTCAGAAGTTGTAACAAAAATACCTTCTGTATATATTCCCCCAAGCATTAGTGCACCAACAAGCTCTCTAATTTGGGAAACCGTAATAAAATTCTTACTTCGCTTTACTTGTACGCCTATAATGGTATTACTTGGACCGTCTAATATAACATCTATGCCACCATCCTTAGTTTTAGCAGTAACCCGTGCATTATAACCTAATTGACCAAAAACACTTGCTACTGTTTCTTCAAAAAGCCGGGGGTCAACAATTTTTCTTGCTTCATATTTGGCTGTCAAAAAAGATTTTACATCTTCAATTGGCGTTGATTGATCAGAAATGTCCAAATTTTTTAGGGTAGCAGTTGCCGCACGCTTTGAATAACTTAGGTATTCTGAAAAAGAATCCATTGAACACTTACGAATAGTCCACCAGCCACAAACTGGGCACACGCTGGCATTACAAGTGTCTCCAACCATACTACCAGGATAATCTTTTCCAGTGGGTCTGTCCCAACTATCAATGAGTTCCTCTAAATCGCTCTTACAAAAAAAACACTTAGTGGCCAAATTATGTTCTTTGGCAAACTCAATGGAGCGCATTGAATCTTTATGTTCCCAAATACCCAAAAGGCATCTCCTACAATATTAAATGAATCTTATTACTCTACTCTTAAGTTGAGTTGAACAGAATGGAAAACCTCTTTAGAGCGGAATCTTGCGAGTGCTCACTGGTATATGGCTGAAGAAGTAGTTAATTTAAATGATACTTATTTTTTCGACGCTGAAACGCTTCTTTGCCACCCTCTAATATTTTACAGACTTTAGCAATAATTTCAGGTGATTCTAACGAGCCAGCAAAGTAGCTTAGTTTTTCATCTTCATTGCTGGCAACGATTACCTGTTCCGCGTCTGCATTAACAACTAAGTTCGCATTATGAGTAACAATAACTATTTGCCTATAGAGCTTAAGTTCCTTAAAGATATCAATTAGTTCATTCATTATAAAGTCATTATCTAAATCATCTTCAGGTTGATCAAATATTATAGGCTTTGAAAAAGCATCTGTTGCTAATTTAAGACACAAATACACGGTGCCTCTTTGCCCGTCAGATAGTCGGTTTAGCATTTTGCCATTATAAGTAATTTTAGGGATTGCCCTTAAGTATTCCCCTCGTTCTTTAAGGCTAAAAAAAATTGCTCTTACATCAGGATGTTTATCTGCTCCTTCAGCATCGAGAAATTCTTGTATGCCGTTAGATATGAAGCTGAGCCAGTCTTCAAAGGTACTTATGCCAAACTTTTCTTTAAGTACCTTGATATTTCTATATGACCTTCGATCTACAGCATCAAATAGCTTTTTATAAAAAGTATTATCATCAAACACTATCTCACCTTGAACAACAATTTTCCCTTCCTTAAGTAGAATTCTTTCAATTAACTTCTTATTTTCACCTCCATGCTTTTCAAGAACCATTGACCACGCATCATCAATATCCTGTCTCTGTCGTTCATATTCTGCTTTAATTTTTTCAGCTAACGCGCTACGTTCCTCTATGGCACTTTGTAAGTCCAACTCTTTTTTTAAAATTAAGCCCAACTGGTTCTCTGCCCATTTAATTGTGGACTGATAACTTTCCGCATTTTCAAGAAGGCTTGATAAATCACCTGAAAAACCTTCCTTTGTAAAATCTAATTTAATGGTTTTGTTTTGGCTTTCCTTTTCTATTTTAAGTTTTAACAGAAACTCCGTATTTTTATTAATTGCGTCTA
>JAJDAS010000293.1 GCA_029261755.1 Nitrospinia bacterium | reverse complement strand
TTTATTTTTTACACTTTTTAGACCGCAGCCTATTGTGTCAAGCATAGTAAATTAAAGGCTTAAAGCACATAAATTACACTTTTGCTTTGCAACCTGATCCTAAGTATGTGTTTTTATTGAGTTATTAACCGGACAGTAGTGGTGGGAGATAAAGATTACGATCTATTTGTGTCTCACAACATAAAAGATAAAGGCGTCCCTAACGAGGGGGCAAGGTAATTGCAGTCCTGGTCATGCGGGTCAACAGCAAGGATTTTATTCAACCTCTACTCCATACCGGAGGAGGTTTGGGTCGGACCGGTGAAGCCCTCCTGGTCAACCAGGATTTAAAAATTCTTTCCCTCCTCAAGTACCCGTTGTCGGATGGAACCATGGCCGTCCCCTTGGAACACAAAATCAATGCCAAACCTGCCTTATTAGCAGCCCAGGGAGAAGAAGGAATCATTGCCACTAATGATTACCGCAAGGTCCCGGTACTGGCGGCCTACCGGCATATTCGAATCAGTTCGGAGTCGGGCTGGTGAATGGTGATAAAACAAGACCGTTCCGAAGTCTTTGCCCATTTGCACCAGAGTATGATCTATTTCTTCCTTGCTTACCTAACCGCCATCCTGGTGTTGTCGAGTCTTGCCTATTTTATTTCGAGTGGCCTTTCTCGTCCCATTCGACTCTTGAGCCGAACTTCCCGGCAGGTAGAGAGCGGGGATTTCAGCGCCCGTTCCCGGATAACAACTTCTGACGAAGTGGGAGTTCTGGCCGATGCCTTCAATTCCATGCTCCAACGTATTCAAGCACGGCATGAAGAACTGACCATAACTAATGAAAATCTTCAAAAGGAAATCACCGAACGTAAAAAGATTGAGGATGAACTAATAAAGGCAAAAGAGGTAGCCGAGGAAGCCACCAAGCTGAAAGACAAATTCGTGTCTTTGGTATCACACGACCTAAAATCTCCGTTTATATCCATTAAGGGTTTTTTAGATTTGATCCTTAAAGATGAGGAGGTACCTCTTAACCCCAAGCACAACGAAATGCTTGAGCGTGTTCAGGAAAATTCCAGCCGGTTGCTTACCATGACTGACGAGCTTTTAGAAATTGGCAGGCTCCAAACGGGAAAGATTGCCTTGCATACTTCATTGATCAATGGTCGGCAGGTTGCCGCCCTTACTTTGAGTCATGTGAGCCATCAGGTCTATGAAAAAAGGATTAAGCTGAGCAATGAAGTTCCCGAAGGAATGCGGCTTTACGCGGACTCCCAGCTTTTGGAGAGGTCCTGCTCAGCCTGGTGTCCAATGCCGTTAAATTTTGCAAGGAGGGGGATCGAATTACTTTCTTCGTTCCAGCAGGCCAAAGGGCGACCATCGCGGTCAGAGACACGAGAACGGGAGTTGAGGACACACTTATTTCAAATCTTTTCGCTCATGAAATCAAGACCTCCACCCCCGGCACCAAAGGGGAAAATGGGACAGGCTTAGGACTACCTCTCTCCCAAGACATTATGAAAGCCCATGGAGGCAGCCTCACCGTGGAGTATAGTTCAGGCCAGGGAAGCGTTTTTTACGCCCACCTTCCTGACATTAGACCTTTGATCTTGGTGGTGGATGATGATCGCATATCGCTGAGACTCATCAGTTCGTATATTCAGAATCTGGATGTAAATGTGAGAGAAACCGGAAGTGCGGCAGAGGCCTTGGAGATTATGAAGCAGGCCACACCTCATGTAATTATAACGGACCTTATCATGTCGGAAATGGACGGCTTCGAGTTTATCGAAGAAGTGAAAAAAGATTCAAAAGCCAAAGAGGTTCCGATCATTGTTGTCACTTCAGACACGGATATGAAGACGCGGGACAAGGTATTCCAAATGGGCGCGAACGATTATGTCACCAAGCCCATTTCGCTTGAGGAGCTGAATCCTCGAATCAGGAGATTTTTGAGTAGAAATCGATGATAACAGGACTGAAGGGTACTTCCAAAACTCACTTTACAACCCCCTTAACAAAGGGGGAATTAGTGGTAGGTTTCTTCAAAAAATTGAGCTTTTGGAACTGCCCTTAATAACTAGCCGCTCAGGACCTCAGCTAAAAGAGGTCCTGAGCGAGCATGCCTGAAAGAATGTTAGTAGTTTGAAAAATCAATTAATGGTTTTCTTTCTTCAGACCGTTATCAGGTCTTCGATTTTCTCGAAGATTTTCTTTCCAATCCCTTTTACCTTTTGGACCTCTTCAACACTTTTGAAAGGCGCAACCTCTTCTCGGTATTTCACGATGGCGGCGGCTTTTGTCCTTCCGATACCAGAGAGAGTGGAAAGTTCCTCCACTGTGGCAGTGTTCAGATTTATTTTGGCTTCGGCTTTTTCAGCCTTTTCGGCCTTCTTGGCTTCTTCAGCCCAAGAGGCGGTGCTGGGAAAAGAAATCATGGTGAGGGCGAAAAAAACTGCAAGACAGAAGCCGGTTAAGCGGGAAAACAGGTGATTTCTATGGGGAGTCATATTTAGTTCTCCAAAAAAAGTTTGGCGAAAAATTCGCTCGTGGAAAGAAATGGACCAAAAAACCCAGGAAATAATTGTAACTTGTGGAACGGTTTTTTCACCTCCCTTCTAAAAAGATTTGGGTCTTTGTGAGCCAGTCACCTGTAAAGCAAAAAATATGCCACCTGCAGGGCATCAGAAGGGGGATTGCGCAAAAACCTTTATTTTTCAATAGCTTATGGTGTTTTTTAGTCGGAAGGTGAGGTGAGGCAATAGGTATCAGAAGGGAAAAAAGCAGGACATTTTCATCCCTCTTTTTTCTCGATCTTCTAAGTACCCGAAAACAAAGGAATTTTTTGGGGATGAAAATGTCCCTATTGGAATCGCAAATGTCCCGGTGATGAAAAAATTACAGACCCGAAGTAACTGCATCCACTGAGCAGGAACTTACCATCATCAATAAATTTCTTTAATATTAGGGGGTTATGTGCTTATTTCGAAAATTTGTCTCCCTCAACCCTTTGATAAGTTACATTTTAAATGAATGGGTAGTTGTCGAAATTTCTCTATCTCTTTAATGAAAAAATTGGTTGATAATACATCTATCATGTGAGTACAATGGGGTCAATCTGCTATTCCTATTTCCAATATAAAGAAGAGGAACATTATGTCTGCACAATCGCCTTTCTCAAATGATGTGAAGAGTGAAAGATTAAATTTACGTGCCAGCGCTTACCAAAAAAAAGTCATTATGAAAGCTGCCAGCATCAAACATACCACTATCACGGAATTTGTATTGAATTCGGCTTTTGAGGCTGCCAATACTATTGTTGCCAATGAAACGCATTTGAGTTTATCCGATGAAGATTGGAAAGCTTTTTGCGATGCTCTGGATACTCCGCCAAAAGACAATCCTGCTTTAAGAAAGCTTTTGGAAAAACGGAGTGTCTTTGGTGACTGATCTTAAATACAATGCGCCCACACTCCTTACCCAAAATCATGAGGTTAGAGATTTCGATTGCCACGTCCTGGAGCTCAACAATTATCTAAAAAAGCATGCGCTACAAAACATCTTAAACAATTCTGCCAGAACCTATGTGACTACAGTGGAAAACAAGCTTGTGGGTTATTATGCGTTGAGCTTTAGTTCTGTTTCCCATGAAAGCGCTTCTCCTCGTGTTCATAAGGGCTTGGGTAAATATCCCATCCCAGTGATGCTATTAGCCAGGCTTGCTGTGGACTCGACATATCAAGGCAAAGGTTTAGGCCATGGGCTTTTGAAAAACGCCATGCTAAAAACTCTGCAAGCTTCAGAAATTGCGGGTTTAAGAGCTATGGTAGTCCATGCTATGGACGAATCAGCTAAATTATTTTACCAAAAACATGGTTTTTGCCCTTATCCTCAAGATAGTTTTCATTTGTATTTGATGATGAAAGATATCAAACAAGAGCTAAAAAAATCTCAAGTAGGGTGATTTAACCTTGGTTGGTTCATGATTTGTCTTTTCACATGTATCGTGCCATGGCTTTTACATCTGCCACGATGTCCATCCACGCGATTCAAATACAAGTAGGTGCTTACCTCAGTAAAATTGATTTTCCCGCTATTCACTCATATAATAAAAAAGCTAATAACCACCACGGGTTGAATTAAAAAACAAATGGAAAAATTTCCAAAACTCTTTATTAAAGCCGCATTAATTTACCTGCTCTTAGGCGCACTGGTGGGTGTTTTGATGGCCGTGGGCTGGATCGACGCAGGTGCCTTTCGCTTTGTGCACCTTCATGTAAACCTTCTGGGGTTTATGTCCATGACCATTTTCGGGGTGGCATACCATATCCTTCCAAGGTTCAATGGGAAAGCCATACCTCATCCTGATTGGATCCCAGTGCAATTTTACCTGATGAACGTGGGCTTGGTGGGCATGTTAATTTTTTTCATAGCAGGAGGTTACTGGGAAGGCGGCATTAAATCTTTGGCCTTTGGGGCTTTTTCCCTTGCCACGGCTGTTTCCATCCTCCTCTTCGTGGTCAATATATTCCCGATACTTCAAGACCCGCCACCGGTGGTGGTTGCTCCCGCTAAAAGTCCCGAGGTTGATTCCCCAAAAGTCCAATCTGTGGAGAAAAAATTTCACGCAGATATGAAAGTATCCGACGCATTGGATGTTTCTCCCGACATTGTTCAAATATTTATCGAGCATGGTTTTAAATCTTTAAACAGCCCGGTAGCTAAGGCCGCTTTTGGAAAAATGATTACGATTTCAGAGGCTTGCAAGACTCATCATGTGGATGAAGAAAAATTGTTGGCGGCATTGAATGATTTTTCCAAGGATTCGAAGAAACCTTCACCTGAACTCAAGAAGTCCATACCCATCTCTTCCGTTCCGGTGGCAAAAAGTCCGCCCACTCCACCCCCTCCCGATCCATCCGGCGGCAAGAGCATTACCAAAGGAGAGAAATGTACAGCGGATGTCCTCATAGGAAAACTGATAGAAACGTACCCGGAAAGCAAAAAGGTTTTTGAGAAAAATTATGGGGCCGGTTGCTTTAATTGCCCGGGACAGGCCTATGAGACCATTGCCCAAACTGCCGCCATGCACAACATGGATGTTAATGTTATTTTGGGTGAAATAAACCATGAGATCGATAAGGCGCTCAGCGCATGATTAGAGAGTACTATTTTAATTGAACTTCCAAAAACTCTCTTAACATCCCCCAAGCCCCCTTTATTAAGGGGGAATTAGCTGTAGGAATTATTCAGATATAGAGTTTCTGGAAGTGCAATTAAGATGAAATCATGAGCGCTTTTTTAGGGCCGATTCATCATTGGCTTTTCAAAAAGATCAAAATCGTGGAATCCCGTCGAAGCCAGGTGATCACAGCCTTGCAAAAAAGATATGGTGATGAGGTTACACATCTAATAGAAGAATTAGAAAAGGAATACGGAGAAAAGATCGAAGGGCGGCCATTGGAAGAAATGGTGGGTGAAAATCCTATTCATGGATTTTTGCAGGCCATGATCGCAAAGGTGGAAGTGGGAGAAGGAAGATTAGCAGCGGCAGTGATTAATAAATATAAAGGAGATGGCTTTCACCTGCTTTTGGAAGAAAC
The DNA here is from genome assembly GCA_029261755.1 of Nitrospinia bacterium. Classification (GTDB taxonomy): domain Bacteria; phylum Nitrospinota; class Nitrospinia; order JACRGO01; family JACRGO01; genus JACRGO01. The sequence continues at coordinate 3,591 of JAJDAS010000293.1, read as the reverse complement.
GGAAAAGCATGGTAGAGAAACAGGGAAAACAGCCATACAAGAAAAAAGCCTTAAGGAGTTGTCGCCAAAGGAGGTGCACGCCACCCTGAATGATTATTTCCTCCAAGGTATGCCCTGCGATCATGTAACTACGGCTTCTCCACGATCTAATAAATTACTGGAACTTCAACACTCCAGGTGTCTTCACAAGGGAAATTGGGGTGTTGCAGGTGCCCCCTTTATGGAAATGTGCTGCTTCGCAAACATCTGGATCGGTGGTTTTGTTCAAGCGGTGAAACCGGGTATGAGGTTCGAACGACATGTTTCAGTGGCATCGGGAGGCTCTGGGTGCCTTGCCGAATTTAGCATATACTAAAACCAATTTGATTTTTGGTTTTAAAATCAAATTTTGGTTGCAGTTAATGTTTAGCAATTGCTTTAGCCAATTTTTAAATACCGTAAACCAATTGCGGTAGAGTATAAATTAACACACAACCAATAACTTTTTAAGAGGAGTAAAAAAATGAAAGAAAAAGTTGAAAAAGCTCTGGATGAAATCAGACCCGGCTTGCAGGCAGACGGAGGCAACGTGGAGTTGGTGGACATCAATGACGAAGGCGTGGTTTACGTGAAGCTGGTGGGCGCATGTTCCGGTTGCCCAAGTTCACAAATCACTTTGAAGATGGGAATCGAAAAAACTCTGAAAGAACGGGTCCCGGAAGTAAAATCGGTAGAATCCGTTAACTAATTTTTTGAGATTCCGAAATTATTTTGCTTTGCTTAGCGTAAACTGCACGATGCAAGCTTAAGACAAATTGGTAACTACTTAGGTTCAACGTTCAGGGATTCAAGGTTAAAAGCGTAAGAAAATAAATGTTTGAAGGTTTTATGGAGAGCGCATGGCTGCCAACTAACCCCCCTGCTACGAGTTTTGGTTCTTTAACTGTGAACCTTGAACCATGAACCTGGTAACCTGAGCAGTTACTTAAATTTTATTCCAAGGATCGGTTTATGTCCATTGAAATCAAAGAAAGCTCCACCATCAACGAAATCATCAAGGCGTATCCCAATACCGTTGCAGTCTTCAAGGAGTTTCAAGTGGATTCCTGTTGCGGTGGTGGCGACTCTTTGGCCCAGGCATGCGCGAAAGGCGGCCAGGACCTAGCCAGGCTCATTGAAACCCTGAAAAGTTCCGTTTGATGTCCGGGAAAAAAAAGCCGGAAATTTATGCGCCCAGGATTCCCGGCGGGGTTATAACCGTTCCTAAACTGAAAGAGTTGGTTCAGCGGCTTGAAAAAGCTGGGGCCAAGGAAGTAAAACTGAGCGGGGAACTGATTTTCATCCTCGGTGAAAAACGTTTATCCCGAGAGGAGGAAAACAACCTTCCTTATCCCGCCTCTCGTTATGAGATCCCCGGCGTTCGAGGCGTAAAGGTCTGCTCTGCCACCACCTTTTGCAATAGGAACCTTCAAGATGTTCTTGGCCTGGCCTTGAAACTCGATGAACTGTTCTATGGCGTGGAACTCCCCATGAAGCTCACCATCGGCCTTGCGGGGTGTTCCAGGTCCTGCTCGGAACCAGCTACGAAAGATATAGGGGTCATCGCTCAGTCCCAGGGATTTAAGGTGTCCATCGGTGGAAGCGCGGGTTTTTACCCTTCCATCGGTAAGGAGTTTGCCACCCTGAAGACTCCTGAAGAGGTTATCCGCTTGGTTGGGAGAACCATCGAATTTTGCAAAGCCCATGGGCGGAAGATGGTGCGGCTTGGGAAACTTGTGGAAGAAAAAGGGGACGATTTCTTCCAGGCTTTCTTGGCTAGTAGCGAATCGAAGTAGCGCTTTCTTTTTAACCCAATAATCCACAATCTCATACTCTCCCATGGAACCTCCTTCCCTTCTCATCAAAAGCGGCAGAGTGATCGATCCCACAGACGGTTCTGATTCCATTGCCGATATCCTAATCCAAAACGGAAAAATTGTCCAAAAGAAATCCTTCATCCCAGTTGAAAAGTCCATGGCGGTTATCAACGCTTCCGGTCTTGTAGTGGCTCCCGGATTCATTGATATTCATACCCACCTCCGGGAGCCCGGATTTGAACATAAAGAAACCATCGCCAGTGGAACCTCTTCCGCCATTGCAGGTGGATTTACCTCCATCGCTTGCATGGCCAATACCAATCCTGTAAACGACTCCGTGGAAATCACTAAGCTGATTTTACAAAAGTCGAAGGAGGCGGGGTTGGCCAAGGTTCTCCCCATTGCCTCTGTCACTCTTGGAATGAAAGGACAAAAGCTTTCTTCCATGGACAGCCTGAAAGAGGCGGGTGTGGTTGCTTTTTCAGAAGATGGAAAATCGGTGAAAGATTCTTCCGTCATGGCGCGGGCTCTTGGTAGAAGCAGGGTCCTGGATATACCCATCATCGCTCACTGTGAAGACCAGGAACTTTCCCCCGGAGGCGTGATGAATGAAGGACCGGTTGCCAAAAAGCTGGGTTTGAAAGGAATCCCAAATGAAGCGGAAAACGTGATGGTGAGACGGGATATCCGGTTAGCCAGGGAGAATGGTGGGCGACTTCATGTGGCCCATATTAGCACTGCGGAAGCCGTGGGCTTGGTTAGAAGAGCCAAGAGGGACGGAATTGACGTGACTTGCGAAACCACTCCCCACCATTTTACTCTGACGGATGAAACTGTTTCCCGAAATAATCCGGACTACAAAATGAGCCCACCTCTAAGAAGCCACAGTGATGTGGAGGCAATTTTAGAAGGGCTTGCGGATGGCGCCATCGACGCCATCGCCACCGACCATGCCCCACACAGCCCTGAAGAAAAATCTGCAAGCTTTGAAAATGCGCCTTTGGGAATCGTGGGGCTGGAAACGGCCCTTCCCCTTGTTTTAAATCTGGTTCGCAGCAAGGTCTTGAACCTTCCAAGAGCTGTGGCCTTGTTAACCAATCTACCGGCGAAAATCCTTAATCTTCCTCAAGGGCGGCTTCAGATTGGCGCCGAGGCAGACATCACCATATTTGATCCAAACCGGGAATGGGTGGTAGACCCTGCTAATTTCAAATCAAAGGGCCGAAATACTCCCTTTACCGGGAGGGTCATGAAAGGGAAGGTTGTTTATACCATTGTGGGGGGCAAGATCCTGTTCAAGGGTGAGACTAATGATTCTTAAAAGGGTATAGTTGTTTTTTTCATTTGTTTCCAAATTAATAAACAATTAAAAAAGCAGTAATTCGAAAATTATGGATTATCAAATCAAAAGTATTACCGAAATCAAGGAAATCACCGAAAAAGAATTTGCCCCTATGGTCACCAAGGCCGCGACGGATTTTTTTCGATTCTTTAACTATTTGCGAAAAAATAACTGGGAATCTCTTGTCAAAAAGAACTATTCCGACCTGGCTCAGATTTGTCATGGGCTGGAATGTTTTCTGGACGATCACGGTGCCAGAGAAAACAAGGGTTGGACCTTTTTTGCCGAACTGATTGCCTCCATGCGCAATCTTGCCATCGCTGCCTACACTTTGCGGCACGTTCTAGACCGTCAACCGGATTACCATTGCAAGCAAAAACTTTTCACCATTGAAGACTTTGTTTGAGAAGGGTA
>JAJDAS010000292.1 GCA_029261755.1 Nitrospinia bacterium | reverse complement strand
GACCTACATATTAACTAAAATCATCAGTCTAAAGTATATCTCCAATCCTTTGCCTTAAGGTTCGCCCTTGTCTTCCTACATCCTGAAAAGAATTTTGTATGCTATTCCAACCGTTATAGGAGTAGCCACACTGGTGTTTTTCATCATTCACCTGATTCCCGGCGATCCGGTGGACATCATGCTGGGGGAAGGGGCGAGAGCTGGGGACAGGGAAAAACTACGCCACGAACTGGGGCTGGATCAGCCCGTGGGCAAACAGTTTATGGCCTACATGGGGAGTCTTGCCAAGGCGGACCTGGGGAAATCTCTGCATACTAAAAAGCCGGTGACCATGGAAATATGGGCGCGTTTCCCGGCTACTCTGAAATTGACGTTAGCGGCTATTTTGATTGCCATGCTCATCGCCATACCCGTAGGGGTTCTTTCCGCCGCGAAGCAGCACTCCTGGGTCGACCAGGGGTCTCTTCTTTTTTCTTTATTCGCCGTTTCCATGCCCAATTTTTGGCTTGGCCCCCTTTTGATCCTGCTTTTTTCCATCCAGTTGGGGTGGCTTCCGGTTTCGGGGAGCGGTTCTTTGGCCCATTTGGTTTTGCCGGCCGTGACTCTTGGGGCTTCCCTTTCCGCTATTCTAACCCGCATGACCAGGGCCTCCATGCTGGAGGTGCTGGGAGAGGATTACCTGAGGACGGCCAAAGCGAAAGGTCTGAGTCGGATAAAAATTTTAATGAAGCATGGCCTGATGAACGCCTTGTTACCCATTGTTACCATCGGCGGAATTCAATTCGGCGTGTTGCTATCCGGCTCCATCATCACGGAGACCATTTTTTCCTGGCCGGGAATCGGGCGGCTGACCATTCAAGCTATCCAGACCAGGGATTATCCCATGGTGCAGGGTTGCATCTTGTTTATTTCTCTTTGTTATGTCCTGGTGAACTTGGCAACGGATATCTTGTACTCGGTTTTGGACCCGAGGATTAGGGTGGGGAAAGGGGGCTAATGGAAGAATTTGGGTCGAAATAACCAGCCTTATGTGGAGAAGGCATACATTTCGTGGTAGGCGGAAAATAATTGACACTAAGTATAATTAGCGTTAGAATTTCGTACCAATATAATGTTCGCCTTGCCGTATTTTACGAAGCATGTGTTGACTCCTTACCTTTGGTCCCTTCAAGAGAAATGCTGAAAGAGTTATCTCTCGGAATGAAATTCGATGAATTCATACATGCCCTTTATCCGGAGGCCCTGGATTTTGGAAAAACACCCAAGACCGCCACGGCGCAGGCCATGGAACTGCTAAAAGACGTTATTAAATCGGGTGGCAAGCTTAAGGGGGAGAGTTATTTTATGTCTATCCATAATATTTATGAAGACATTAATGCAGGCAGGATTACTTTTGGTCCCCATTTAAACCAAAGGATGTGGGAGAATGGGCTCTCAATCGATGAGGTTTTCAACACAATTCTAACCGGCACAATCAATAAGAAGGAAAAAGGTGAATACTCTCATGGCAAATTTACAAAGTTTACAATTTCAAAAGGTGGTATTATAGTAGTGGTAAAAGATTGTAAACCTGGGTTTATTATTACGGCAAACAGGAGGTAATTGATATGGAATGTCCCAATGGATGCCCGACTCCGCTTAAAACAGAAAAGCAAGAAAAGATTTTCCACCGTAATGGGGAACCCGTGGTAATTTCCGATTTGGAGGTGAACGTTTGCCCCCAATGCGGTCAGGAAACCATACCGTTGCCATCGGCAAGAAGCATAGAAAATATCCTGAGCGGGAAAGTGAAGCCTTCCGGTAAATTTACCGCTGAATTATATGAAGTGAGCGCAACTGTTTGAAAATCATTACCCTCGGTTTCAAACCACTCACCTCTCTTCCGTTAGTCCCTTCCACTCTCCCATCGACTTTCCTTGTTTCTTCAAAGCATTTGATTTTGAGGGTGATCAAACAATCATTGTTACAACCTACCACCTTATTCTGATTTATGGGACAATTTTCAAAGGAGGAAAAAAGGCTTAAGAAAAATGACGCATTAAGTACTTGATATTGTCCCATAGGGACGTATGATAATAGCCCAGCGATTTATCGCTGGGAAAAATCAATCCAGTCCCGGAGGGACGACTGAAACTATTGCATGGAGTATTAGAACAATCTTTATTTCAGTCGTCCCTCCAGGACTTTAAAATTTTGTTACAACCTCCCCAGCGATAAATCACTGGGCTACTTTCACATGCCCCTACCGGGGCGGGAAAATGTTATTCCCTTAAGTCAATAACATTGGTCAAAAACAGACCCCCTTATATTCGGAGATAAACCATGCTTAAAAAAATATTTTTAACTTTTTTATTTATTCTTCAAGCATTCCTGGCGGGGGCGGTTTTTGCTGGTGAGACGAAGGAGGTGGCGCTAAAGGACGGCTCGGTTATCACCGGAGAGCTGGTCTCCTTTAGCGGGGGTGTATATACGATAAAATCGGAAAGCCTTGGGACCATCAAAATCGATGATTCCAGGGTTTTGAGTATACAAGCAAAGGGGAGTGGCGGCGAATATGGTTCAGAAAGGGAGAATGCCGCGAAATCCCAGTCGGATACCCTTCAACAAAAGATGATGAATGACGAACAGATTATGGGCATAATCCTTTCCCTTCAGCAGGACCCTGAATTTATGGAAATACTCCAGGATCCCTCCATTATGAACGCGGTAAATTCCGGCGACATCAGCGCCCTTACTTCCAACCCCAAATTCATGAAGCTCCTGAACAATTCCAAAGTCAGGGACATTACGCGGAAGGTGGGAGAGTAAATAGGTGATCGACCGCAACTTTTTAGCGTTTTGCAAAGATGTTTGGTTTTCGCTATCTGGCTCCACAGCCCTCGGATGAAGCATTACCTGCTGGCTGCGTCTGGTGCCGAGGGACAATGGAGCCAGCGTCAAGGACTGCCAGATTTTTTTCAAAGCACTAAAGTGTTACGATCGACCACTTTTCGATCCCCTCCCCTTCTATCCACCTGGAATCAAAATCAGTTCCACACGCCGGTTTCTTTCTCTTCCTTCCTCCGTTTCATTGGAGGCGATGGGCCTGGACTCCCCATACCCCTGCACCTCTATTTTGTAACCCTCAAGTTTTTCGGTTTTCATCAGGTAGTTTCTTACCGCCCCTGCCCTCTTCACGGATAGCTCCTGATTGGAGGCATCCGACCCCACTCTGTCCGTGTGGCCTTCAATGATAATCCGCGCATGGGGAAATTTCCGAATACTGGAAACGGCTTGATGCAACTCTTGTTTTGCCTCCGGTTTCAAATCCCATTTCCCAAATTCAAACAATACCGAACTCTTCATGGTGATTTGTACAGCCGATCCCATGGCGCCCACGGCATTGATGTCGGCCCCGGGATGAGTCCCGCCGCATTCGGGCTCAAAGGCGTCCTTTAGCCGAACGTAATGAAAGACCTCTCCGGGTTTCACGAATTTCACGATATCGATATCGGCGCGGCCTCCGGAGATTTTCCCGATATCGATCCAGTTTTTCCCGTCCTTCGAAATGGAAAGGAAAGTGGCCTCGATATTTTGGCCCGACTCGAATATATACAGATCGGACCCTTCCATATCGATGAGGGCGTTATCCACAAACCTCAGGGTGAGGAGTCCGCCGCATCCCAGCACCGTGGCCTTCCGGTCGTTCGGGGTACCCAGAGCGTTTTCCGGGTCGGACTTCGAATGCGCCGGATTTCCTTTTTCGAAGGAGACCACCTCATCCACGAAGGAGATGTCTCCCCGTGGGAAGAAGACCTTCCCCCGGTGCCCGTCGGAATACTCTTTCCCGGCGCCTGGTTCCGCTTCCGCAAAACCGAAACCGGTAAACAAAAATATGGATAAAAAAACAGTTAGAAATATCACCTTCATTTTTCTCATTGCTTTCATTTGCCATTCCTCCTCTTTTTTATCATGGTCCCGCCAAATCTTTCATCAGTTGTTTAAACTGTGGGGACTGGTCCAGCAGCTTTCCACCCTCTATGATAAGTTCATCCACCTGGCCTCGGCTCAGATTAAAATTCGTGGGCATGGAAAGGAGCTTCTCCCTTAGCGCTTGCTCTTTTTCCTGAAAAAAATTCAGTTCAATGACATATGCCTGGAAGTCTTGCGCCATAGGAGGGATTTTATTACCTTTGCCACAAAAGCCATCCACAATCCTTTGGCACGCCTTCACGTTTTTTTGGGCCTTTATACTGCTCTTCACCAACTCATCGGTAACCTGAACGGTATCGAAACTGTAATTGTCCATGCTAACAGTAGCGGTTTTATATGCCATGGCCATGATACCGGGAGCGGATTCCTGTCTATCCAGATCCTCCGGGGGCTGGGTCCTGGCGTTCACGGTAATGATCACCAACTTTTTAATTTTTTTCATGTTCCTGCGCTGGGTCAGGAATCCTGAAGTGCGTTTGTATCCGCTTATGATGTAACGGAGCCCGACGTTGTCCGCCAATCCACCATCCATGAGATGCAAATAGGGATGCGCCCCTTTTTTTTCATTATAAATAGCCCGATTTTGGGCCCACAAATAACGCGGGTTATTGACTCCCATGTCTTGGAGTCCGCGCTGAATATCCTTCGGCATGGTGTAGTTGGACGGCGCCTCATGGTTCAGCAAGGAAACGGGGGTGAGCAAAAAGGGAAAGGCCGAGGAAGCGGCCACCGCATTGGCCACGGGGTAAGAGGATAGATCGGAACCGAGAAAATCGAACTGCTCCTGGGTAAAGGTGAAACGCGCCCCGGTGCTCATGTTCGTGGCGTTTAAAGCGATGTATGGGCGTCGGCCTTTGTTTATAAAGGTTTGGAACGATTGTTTGTCAAATACGGTTTCATTGTAAAGCTCTGCGGCCATATCGATTCGGCTGTAGTAAGGAGAAACCAAACGAATTAAGTTCGCGGGGTTAAAAAGCTTCTTGATGAGTTCGCCTTGGATGTTGCGATACAAGAACTTCGACCCGAAATCGTCGAAAATCCTGTCCTTGAAAAGTCCGTAATAGGCGGCTGTGAAAGAGCCTCCCGATACCGAAGAGATAA
>JAJDAS010000291.1 GCA_029261755.1 Nitrospinia bacterium | reverse complement strand
TGATATTACGGCTATGTGGATTAAAATGAAAAAACATGTTCCACAATGGAATAAACCGCCCGTCTCCAGAAAAATGGATTATGGGTAAAGATCAGATTCACATGGGCTACTACAAACTTCTCTTCTTCAGGCCACCTGGAGGGTTAGTCCGTCAATCCGTGACGTCCTTAATTTCTTGACCCGGACGTAAACCAGTGCTTGTCCAGGCTCTTTATTTGCCTCGGCAAGTTCAATGTTTTTATCGGCAACCTCCTTATCATATTCCGGCAGCAACACAATCATGGCGTTGTCGGGGACCTGTTCTTCAACCTCCGGGTGCTCAAGGAGGTATAATTCAAATTCCGTGGAAAGTTGCTGATTTTTTTGGAACAATTCCTCTTGTTTCATTTTTTCATCCTCCATAAATACCGGTTCTTATACCTCTTCCAGTTTTCATTCACATCCTTATCCGCAAAAGTTAATGCCTGGTTTAAATCTCCTATTCCCAGAAATATTTTTTCTTTACCACCTCCGGGTTTAAGCAAGTCCTTGTGCGCATAGCCATGGGCATTGTCATACCTGACAATAGGAACCCATTTTTTTTCAATCAGCGTTTCATATTGTACAACAAAATTCATTATTTTACCCTTTTGGGACATATGCTCATGTCGTTTCCTGTCGGTATCCGAAAGCATAAAGATATAGGTTTTTTTCTTCATGGATACGCTTTAACCCTTTGTTCTTAAGTTCATCATCATATCTTAGTTCTGCATAGATGTTATTTCCGCTCCAACGGTTTTTTGCATTATGGCTCCACAGCCTGAGGATAACGCCTGCCTGCTGTCCGTGCCTATAGCCTCGGGACAATGGAGCCAGCTTGCGGTTTCAAACTCCCAACTCCTCAATATGCGTCTTTATTTGTTGCAGGGTCTTTCCCTTTTCCTCTTCCATGTTGACCCAAACCGCATCCCGGGTTTTCCTGAACCAGGTCAACTGCCGCTTGGCGTAGTGGCGAGTTTCTTTCTTGATATTCCTTACCATGGTCTCAAAGGTATCCGCTCCATCCAGGTAAGCCAACACTTGTTTGTAACCCAATCCCATGAATGGCTTTGACTCTCTTGAGAACCCTTTGTCTAAAAGGTCCTGGACCTCACGGATCAGGCCGGCTTCCAGCATGGCATCCACCCTGTTTTCTATCCTGGCATAAAGTTTTTCTCTCGGCATGTTGAGAACCAAACAAATCACCTTGTATTGAGGGACAGCTTTCTCCCTGTCCTCCAAATGGAGCTCCGAAAGAGGACGCCCTGTTTCTCTGTATGTCTCCAGCGCTCTTTGTATCCGAAAGCTGTCATTAGGATTGATGGCATTTGCCGAAACAGGGTCAACCACCGCCAATTCCTCGTGCATTTTTTCCGTCCCCTTGATTTTCATTTCCTCCGTGATAGCTTCGCGAATTTCAGCTCCGGGCCTCGAACCACAGTCAAGACCCTCCGTAAGGGCTTTGATGTAGAGGCCCGTACCTCCCACAACGAGAGGGGTTTTTCCTTTGCGGTGGAATTCGGAAATGAGCTTCTCCGCGTCTTGCCTGAAAAGGTATACGTTATACTCATCCTGGGGATGGATGAAATCCATAAGATGGTGACGGACTTGGTTTCTCAGCTCTGGGGGAGGTTTGGCGGTTCCCACATCGAAATGTTGATAGACCTGCATGGAGTCTGCCGAAATGATTTCGGTTTCCAGTTCACGTGCAAGGGATACTCCCATTTCACTTTTTCCAATTCCTGTGGGTCCGGTGAGAATAATTAACGTGGGTAGGGGCATCATCTAATCTTTACCCACATCTTTGAGAATCGAGGGAAAGGCAATGATTTTTAAGTTCCTTTCTTCACAAGTAAGGGAAAAATCAAGCCATAAGGTCAGCTTGCCAAAGGGGAGTTGGGGAAAGTGCTTATCTACCCCAGGTTTGGGAATAGTCATAGCCGCAAAGCTTGGTCCCCGCTATCCGAAAGCTACGTCCAGCGTCATCATCACCGTAAAGCCGACCATAAGTCCCATGGTGGCGGAGTCTGCATAGCCGCCGGACTGGGATTCCGGCACTACTTCCTCGGCCACCACAAAGATCATGGCCCCGGCCGCAAAGGATAAGGCATAAGGTAAAATGGGCTGCGCAAAGAGGACTACTGCGGCGCCAACTACCCCGGCCAGCGGCTCCACCGCGCCTGACATCTGGCCGAACCAAAAACTCTTCAAACGCGACATTCCTTCTCTCCTCAAAGGCACGGAAACCGCCGATCCTTCGGGAAAATTTTGGATGCCGATTCCCATGGCCAGAGCTACTGCTCCGCCCAGGGTGGCTTCAGGAAACCCTGCGGCTACCGCGCCGAAAGCAACGCCCACGGCAAGTCCTTCGGGAATGTTGTGCAAGGTGATGGCCAATACCAGGAGGGTGCTTCTAGGCCAGGAGGTTTTCGGTCCTTCCGCCTCTTCCGTGGAGAGTCCAAAGTGCAGGTGGGGAAGCATTTTATCCACCACACGCAAAAAAACTCCTCCCGCCAAAAAACCTGTGGCTGCGGGGAACCATGACGGGACGTTCATCTTTTCGGACATCTCGATGGCCGGCGCCAGCAAGGACCAGTAACTAGCGGCTATCATGACTCCACCGGCGAATCCAAGCATCACGTCCAAGGTCTTCCGGCTAAGTTCCTTCCGGAAAAAGACTATTCCGGCGCCGAGGGCGGTCATGGACCATGTAAAAAGGGTGGCCAAAAGAGCCTGCACAACCGGGTGTAGGTTTTGGAAGTTTAAAAAGTCCATGGTTTTATTAAGCCAAAAGGACTAATCGACACAAAACCCGGATGATAGGGAAAGATAGCGGGAGTGGCCACAGTTCCGGGAAACGCGGCATTTTCAGGGAAGGAAAAAACTCTCGTTATTGTACGACCGAGGGATCCAGAGGACCGGCATCGATGAGGTAGTAATTTTCCCCATTGTTGTCGATAAAAAACCGGATCCTGTAGTTAGGGTCGATATTAATAGACCAAAGTTCCTTTTCCTGAAAGGCAAGGCCCTTCAGCTTTTTGTTGTGCAGGGTGGGGTTCCAAAAGTCATCCATCAACATGAAAAATGATTTGCTGGCCTTCTTCTGGATTGCCACCGGGAGGGCGTTGTAACATCCTCGAAAATGTTCGGAGTAAAAAATATTCATTTTATTTACAATCTCTTTTATGTTTTTAAAGAAGCAACTAACTCATCAATATCGGTGAAAGGACCTTGGCAGTTGCCGTTTGTAATATCTTGGAGACCTTCTCTCAAGCAGTCCATATTGGAGGGGAGCCAGTTCCAGCTCTGTTCATTGCAAATCAGGCCCGCCTCTACTGCCGCCTTAATTTCCTCTTCATCCAGGCCGGTGAAGTTTAGCATTTTCTCTTCTATGGAAGCCGTGCCGCTGCCGTTATTCCGGGGAATTTGGCTTTTGAACTCTTTGCCGGAATCCTTGGAATAGCTGCCTGATTTTCTGGCTTTGATTTTTTTGGAGTGGCCGGCCAATTCCTCCAGCAAGGCCGAATTAGCATGGTTGGCGATCATATTTGTTTTACCCTTTGATAAATATCAATAAAAAAATGCCTATTTTTTAAGCATTTCACACAATTGAATATAATACTACAAAAATAGGTTTTTTTCAATAACTTTTTACAGGAATTTCAGGGAGCCTGGAATAGGCTATATGGCGGGTTAAGCTTAACTTTCAATAAGTTACAGACTTCTCCAACCTATGTAGCACTTTCGGTCCATGTGAACAACCAAACCTTGCCCTGATGACTAAAAATGTGATCAACCGGGCCGATTTGTGTACTTTTTTAGACAGATATAGGGCAAATAAGTTCCCAAAAAAAAATCGGCATTTTTTTCCTGCCACAATTTTAGGCATATCAGGGCTATTCCTCCCGGTTTTTGACCTGTTTCTCAAATAGTTCGTCCACTTTATCCATCAGGTCATTCCTTTTCTGGTTGGCCTTATCGATTTCACGTTTCAGGCGAACCACCTCGCTGTCGGGGTTACCCTCTATACGGACTTCATCTTCCAAGTGCCAAAGCTGGATATTTTGAACAGCCAACTGGTCGATCGCATCTCCAATTAAAGCCACATGTTCAAAACGCCCCTTATCCTCCGGCTTGTTGTAGAGTTTTACCTTTTCTTCCCTGAGGAAAGCATTCCCGCTCAATGCATCCCGGACAAATTCATCGATCTCCTCGCTCAACCGGTCTCGCTGCAAAAGAACCAGTTTCTTTTTTTCTTCATACCCCTCCAAATCCTTTGCCTCCTCCAGATGCCAAAGCCGGAGGTTTTTAATGGACAATTTGTCCACCAGACTTCCTAAAGTTTCCGCCATAAGATTACTCCAAGTAAAAAAAGTAAAAAAATATCACCAAGACAAAAAGAAAAAAAACAGAAAAACCTTTTTAAACCACGAATCTCACTAATTACACTAAATTTTTACCCCTCCTACCCTTTGTATATAATTTGTGTAATTCGTGAAATTTGTGGTTCCTGTGCTTTTGATTAAAGGTCTGCATCTTTAAAGGCGTCCACCACCGCCCTTCTGATCTGTTTTTTCAGGTTGTCGCACATAGGCGCCACCAGTTCGTGAAAATTGCCATCCTTTCCCTTTTGGGAAGGGTAGCTGACAAAGAGTCCTCCCCCCTTCCCTTCCATGACCTTCACCCCTTTGATCATCAACACGTTATCCAACACCACCTCCGCCATGGCGCGGACCATTCCTCCAAGCTCCGAGGTGTCAAAGGGGTAAATTTTTACGGAAGTTACAGTCATTTACAAATGGTTCCTTCATTGGACAAAAGCTCATTTTAGCAGCTTTCCATGAAAAATTAAATTATCGGCCATCACATTGAAGAAAAATCCTTGGCATCGGATGGAAATCTCCGCATCAGTTGTGTTATAGATTAGGGGAAGATTTTCTTATATACATTGACCCAAACCTCCTATGCAGCCAGACAAACCCAAAGTAATTAAAATCAACCAAATACCCATTGGTGGAAATCAGCCGGTGGCGCTTATTGCAGGACCGTGTGTCATCGAAGATGAACGGCACGCCATGGATTGCGCGGCCAGGCTACAGGAAATTTGCCAAAAGGCGAACGTACCCCTCATTTTCAAATCTTCCTACGACAAGGCAAACCGGTCCTCCGTGGACTCTTTCCGAGGCCCTGGAATTGCCGAAGGGCTGAAGATTCTGGAAAAGATTAAGACTAAAACCGGCCTACCTATTTTATCCGATATCCATAAAGAGGAAGAGGTGGAAGAGGCGGCCAAGGTGCTGGACATTTTGCAGATTCCGGCCTACCTTTGCCGGCAAACCGACCTTTTGCTGAAAGCCGCTGGAACATTTAAGCCGGTGAATATAAAAAAGGGACAGTTCCTGGCTCCATGGGACATGAAAAATATTGTGAAAAAGGTGGAGAGCCAGGGGAACCACGACATCCTGCTAACCGAGCGGGGAGCCACTTTTGGTTACAATAACCTGGTCACCGACTTCCGTTCGCTGGTATGGATGAGACAGATAGGGTATCCGGTGGTGTTCGATGTGACCCATTCCCTCCAATTACCGGGCGGGCTGGGAACCGCATCCGGAGGCCAGCGCGAGTTCATCCCGCAGTTTGCCAGGGCCGCCGTAGCTGTGGGCTGCGATGCCCTTTTTATGGAGATCCACCCCAATCCCGACTCCGCCCCCTGTGACGGACCCAACATGCTGGAGATGGAAAATCTGCCAAAGTTGTTGGAAGGGATTAAGGCCATTGATGAGGTTGTGAAAGGCAGAGGACAGAAAGCGGCCAACCTTGAACCTTGAACCTTGCACGCTTATATTTTTGGAGAATAACATGAACAGCCATTTTATCTTCGTCCCCTATCTTGCCTTCTTTTTAGTTGGACTCTTCGCCTGCCAAGGCGCAGCCTTTGGTTCTGAAGCGGACAAGGTGAAGTGGGATAAAAAATTCTCCAAGGAAGATTATGCCTACGGCAAGGAACCTCTCCCCTTTCTCAAGGAGAATGTAGATCTGCTAAAAAAAGGGAGGGCTCTGGATATTGCAGCCGGGGAAGGGAGAAATGCCGTTTTTCTGGCCCAACAGGGGTTTGCGGTGGACGCTTTGGATATATCGGCTGTGGGCCTGGTAAAGGCTACGTCTCTGGCGAAAGTAAAAGGGGTGGAAGAAAACCTAAAAACCGTGGAAGCCGATCTGGATACCTATCTCTTCCCTAAAGACAGCTACGATACGATAATCATGGTGAATTTCACCGACAGGAAAATGACCCAACAGATAGTCCATGCATTAAAAGACGGTGGCACCTTTTTGTATGCGGCGAGGACGCTGGACTTTACCCGCAAGAGAGGGAAAAAATTCAACCCGGATTATCTTTGGGAGACCAACGAGGTTTTGCGTCATTTCGGAGAACATTTTACCGTGATCAAGTACGAAGAGAATCCCAACGATCCACAGAGCAGAGTCTTTTTTATCGGGATTAAGAAAAGTGGGGTGAAGTAAGGAACAGGAAAACTGAGATTTTTTTCGCCCCCTAACATGCCCCCACTCTTCTCGTCCCCAGGGTCCTCCCTGGGAATGCCTACCGCGAGGCTCCCGCCTCGCAAGTACTATACTTGGATGGCTATTGAAACTAAAGAACTATAGGAAAGTACATACCCCATTCCCGTAATTTCACCCAAAGCAAACTGAGAGGAACAATTATGAAAGTTCTCAACCTTCTTTTTGCTTCCAGCCTGTTTTTTTCTTTTATTCAAACAGTTCATGCCTCGGATGAATCTGTCCTGAAGTCAAAACTATATATTCAGGTTGATGTACAAAAAAACCTGGAACGCCTCATGGAAGAAGAGGATATTGACGAGGACAAAAAAATCACTGTGAAAGACACATGCGCCATTAATAAAGGGTGCAGTGACAAGCGCTTTCAGCTTATCGGTAAGGACAATAAATCATATGAAATCGCCGGTACCTACTATTTATCCAACCTGCTTCAGGAACTCAAACTTGCCGAGGATGAAGGGAATGACATTGCGATCCTGGACCCTCAAAGAATTTTCGAAAACCCTGTAAGCCATATTTCACGGTCTATTCGAGACATTTTTTGGGACGGTCTTACCAGACGAATAGACAGGCAAGGGCTGAGCAAAATTTTAAAAGACAAAAAAACTGCCTCCCATGATGAAAGTTCTGCAGAAAAAGTCCACTATTTATATGTCCCCAATAAAGACGCCGCCGGTTACCAGTACTTTTCTAAAATAGCTGAACAAAATCCCCAACTGAAATTGCATGTAGAGCGCCTGCCGGAAAAAATCACACCGGAATACGTCCGAAGCCTGGACGGTAAACATGGCCTGCTGAGCCTTGCCCTGGAGTATTCGTCTAAGGGAGAAGTAACAGGCGGCGTACCCTTTGTTGTTCCCGGCGGACGTTTTAATGAGATGTACGGATGGGATAGCTATTTCGAGGCGTTAGGCCTATTGGAAGATGGCCGGTTGGACCTTGCCAAAGCCATGGTGGACAACTTTGCTTACCAGATTACCTATTACGGCAAAATCCTTAACGCGAACCGGACCTATTACCTCACCCGTTCTCAGCCGCCTTTTTTGACTTCCATGGCCTTGGCAGTTTATGAACGGCTTGAGAAAAATCCAAAAACAAAGGAATGGCTTAGAAATGTATTTGATACGGCCATGAAAGAATATGATGAAGTTTGGATGAATGAGGACCGCCTAACGAAAATCGGCCTCAACCGTTATTTTGGAAGCGGAATCGGTCAGCCACCGGAAGTGGAGAAGGGCCACTTTGGTGACACTTATAAGCGTTTTGCGAAAAAATACCAAATGGATGCAAAAGAACTTGAAAAAAAATATGCAACGAGAAAACTGGAAGACCCTATAAAAGGAGAGTTAGATCGTTTTTTTGTTCATGACCGCTGTGTCAGGGAATCGGGACACGATACCACCTACCGATGGTGGGTGGACGGTGATGACCGTTGCGCCGACTTTGCCACCGTGGATCTCAACTCCCTACTTTACAAGGTGGAGATAGACATTGCCCGCACCATTGAAAAGGAGTTTAACGGATCTTTTACCCGCATAAACGGACCTGTAGAAACGGCTTCGGCCTGGTATAAAAAGGCGGACAAAAGAAAGAAACTCATCCATCAATATTTTTGGGATGAAAAAAGGGGAATGTTTTTCGACTACGATCTTCAGAGGAAAAAACGCCATGATTATGAAAGCGCAACTACTTTCTATCCCTTGTGGGCTAGGCATAAGCAGGACCCGAATACCCAATTGATAACCAAGGAACAGGCCATGAAACTGGTGGAAAAAGCGTTGCCGTTATTGGAGATGGCTGGCGGGATACATGCATCCACAGAAAAATCCAGGGGGGATTTGTCCGATAGTCGATCAGCCCGCCAATGGGACTATCCCAACGGCTGGGCGCCTCATCAGATGCTGATCTGGAAGGGCTTGCTTAACTATGGGTTTGACGAAGACGCACACCGCTTGATCTATCGATGGCTCTACACCATCAC
>JAJDAS010000290.1 GCA_029261755.1 Nitrospinia bacterium | reverse complement strand
CTGCCCATTGACGGCGACTTCTTTCGTCAAACCTTCTTTTTATTAAATGGTATTTGGCTTTAATTATATCTGCTGTTATCATGCAGACATTGTAACTTATTTCCTTTGATTGTTCAAGTTATTTATGCGCAGATGCTAAGGTCTCCCCCATGCTCTTGCATGATCTCATAGGCAAAGGGGAGCCCAAAGCCAGTGCCGTCTTCTCCGGCGGTTCCCTTTGTGGATGTCTTTACCTCATGTTTGAAAAGGTTCGGCAAAAGTTTTTCATTGATTCCAACGCCCGTGTCTTGAACTGCGATGGTGGTCTTTCGTCCGGGAGGCACAAACAGGCGAATGTGGCCGCCTTTTCTACAGAACTTGATGGCGTTGGATACTATATTTTGGATGACTCCAAAGAATAAATCATAATCCGCAAAAAGGCGGGTTCCTGCAGGGACCTCGTTCAGCAACTCGATTTCCTTATCTTTTGCAAGTTGCATTAGCTGGTCTATAACGGTGTTGCAGACCAATTTGCCGTCAATAAATCGAGGATTGGCTACCACCTGGCCTGACTGAAGGCGGCTGATTTGTAGTAAGCCATCAATCATTCGGATCATTTTCTCGACGTTATTAAAAGTGATTTGAAGCATCTCCTTCTGCTCATCATGAAGAGGGTGCTCCGTATCCGAGTGTAACGCCTGTGAAAAACCCATAATGGAGGTGAGAGGCGATTTAAGGTCGTGGCTTACCAGCGTAACGAACTTATCTTTTAATTTTGTGGCATCCTCGGCCTTTTTTCTCGCCTGCTCCAAAATAACATTTTTCTTTTCAAGCTCCTCCGCGTAGGCGTTTAAATTTTCCTCGGTCCTCTTTCTTTCCGTGATGTCTTTGCTTATGGCCAACCCATAGACAGGTTTCCCAGCCTTGTCCCTGATAGCTGAAACGGTGAGAAGAATCCAGAGCGTCTCTCCGTTTTTCCTGATATACCGTTTTTCAATGGTGAAATGTAGTATTTCTCCCTTTCGAAGCTGCTCGGATAGCTGCAGGTTGGCGTCCCTATCCTCAGGATGAGTGATTTCCGGGAAGGTTAAGGTTTTAAGTTCTTCTTTTGTGTATCCCACCATCTTACACATGGCGGGATTTACGTCCACAAAACGAAAATCCAAACTTACAACGGCAATGGCCAGTTCTCCATCCTCAAATACGCTTCGAAAGCGCTCTTCACTTTCCCGCAGGGCCTCTTCCGAGTTATTCGTTTTGTCAGTATTATTCATTTATTTCCTTCAGCTTAAGTTGCGAAGCCATTACGCTATTGCCTTCAAAGTCAGCTCCTTCTTCCACAACCAAAGAGGTAGCCCGGATATCTCCTTTCATTTTGCTCTTTGCAAAAAGAGTGACTTTTTCTGTCGCTAGTACATCTCCCGTTGCATGACCATAGTTACTAAAAACCTTTGCCTTTATTTTTCCCTTAAATCTCCCGGTTTCTCCAACAGTAACTTCACTTTGAGAATCAATCTCGCCATCGAATTCACCGTCCAGGCGAATTGGTCTGGTCGTTTTCAGGAGCCCTTTCAATTGAGTTGCTTTGCCAAAATAAGTTTGCATATAAACCTTTCATAAAGCAGTGACAAGTGACAAGAAAAACCAGCAGTAACTCGTCACTGCTTTCTGCCCTTCCTTCCCTCGTCCAAGCGTAGCGTTCGTCCCTCGGTCTTTTGCGTTTCCTTGGTTTTCTCTTTAACTCTTTTACTCTTTGTGAATAAAATCTTTCAAGTTTTTTTTGCCTCTTTGTCTTGAGGCCAAAATTTAAAACATCTTTGTTTAGAATTTACGCCGTTGGTATACCATAACTATGCGCCTATTCCATGGGCAACGCACCGCCAACTTCTTGTTATTCCAAAAACCTCTTGACCCTGGGATTCAGGTCTTCAACGGAGATGGGCTTGGTGACAAAATCGGATGCGCCCAAGCGGAACACCTTGTCCCGCGTCTTCATTTCCGTGTCGGAAGTCACCACGATTACAGGAACGTCTTTGGCCCTGGGGTCTTTTTTCACATGCTCTATAAACTGGAAGCCGTCCATTTTCGGCATAATAATGTCCGTGATAATTACATGAGGGGTGATCTGCCTCATGGACTCAATGGCCTCTTCCCCGTCTTTTGCTTCCCTGACGACCACATCGAGTTGTTTAATAATGGAGCTGATAAGTTTTCGCGAAGAGGCGTCATCATCCACAACAAGAACCACCGGGGTTATATGGGGAAGGCGGGCGTAAAAAACCGACCCTTTGTCCGGGTTGGAATCCACCTCCAGCCTGCCCCCATGGGCCTCCATAATGTCCTTGATCAACGGCAATCCCAGTCCCGTGCCTTTTTCTCCATCCGTGCCTACGGTGGATGTTTGTTCCTCATATTTAAAGAGGTTCTCCAAATTTTCCGGATTTATGCCAACCCCCGTGTCCGCGACCATTAAAGTGGATGGTTCTTCCTTGGGCATGGAAAGAGTAATAGTGCCTCCATGGTGAGAAAATTTTATGGCATTGGACAATAAATTTTTAACTACCTCCGAAAAGAGTTTATCATCGGCATAAATGCGTCTTTTTTCCTTTACCTGGCTTACAATTTGAATTTTCTTGTTTTGGGTTAGTTGAGTTAATTCTTGAATGGCCTGTATTAAAATAAGCCTTAAATCAAAAAAACGGCAATTGGGTTTTAACGCACCTCCCTTAAAACGGGTAACGTTCAAGATGTCTTCAACAAGCGAGAACATTCTTTTTGCCGTATTTTCCGCATTTTCCGCCATTTTTTTCTTTTGTTCCAGAGCATAGGATTCATCCTTCAGAAGGTTCAAATAACTAATCAAGGTGGTTAAAGGGCTCCTTAGATCGTGGGCCACCAGGGAGACGAATTTATCTTTCAGCTTGGTCGCTTCTTCAGCTTCTTCTTTGGCCAGGAGAAGTTCCTCTTCCGAGCGTTTCCGGTCCGTGATATCTATAAAGGTAACAACCGCTCCTTCAATTTCGTCGTTTCTGTGAATTGGAAATGAAAAGTATTCCGCCTGGAAGCTGGTTCCATCGCCACGCCAAAGCACTTCGTCATCAACCTGGGTACCTTTCCCTTTTCGAAATGCCATATAAATTTTGCATTCCTTTTCCGGGTATGGGGTACAGTCTTTTCGAGTGTGGTGAATGAGGTCGTGCATATTTTTCCCGAGCAGTTGGTTCTCATCTTTATAGCCAAGTATTCTTATGCATGCCTGATTAGCGAAGGTGCAGTTACCCTTGAGGTCCAAACCATAAATGGCCTCTCCAGTGGAATTGAGAAGGAGCCTAATCTTTTCCTCGCTCTCCCTAATTGTTTCTTCCGCCTGCTTGCGGTCCGTGATGTCGCGCTCTATTGTGTAAACGAGCGTTTCCCCGCCGACGGTAATCAACTTTGCTAATACTTCGGCAAGAAACCTGCTTCCATCCTTCTTTTGGTGCGTTACTTCGAATTGCGCGTGTCCTAGCTTAAAAAGTTCCTCCATTCGCTCAGCCATCTTGTTCTCTTCGGGGTCGAGAAATGTGATGGGTTTTCCGATCAATTCCTCCCGTGAATAGCCGTGTGCTTTGAAGGCGTACTTGCTTGCGTCAATTATAATCGGAGGTGCGTTCTCCATGGGCTTAAGGACAAGGATGTAATCCGTCGCATGTTCGAAGATCTCACGGTATTTAGCCTCGCTATTTTTTAATTCCTCTTCCATCTTCTTGCGTTCGGTTACATCCATGGCAAAATGCGCATAACCGATCAATCGGTTTTTCTCGTCAAGTATTCCGGATACCCTGGTATCTATATACCGGATTTTTCCCTCCTTTTCCTGTTTAACGGAATATCGGTGTTCGCCTTCTTTTTTTACAATTTCAATGGCTTTTTCAAACCTGACGGGATCGACATTTTCCTTGGAATGGATATCCAGTACTGATTTGCCCAGGACTTCTTCTTTTTTGTAACCATGCAGCTTTTCAGACAACGGATTGTAATAAATGATTCGGAAATCCAGGTCCGTGGCTGTGATAGCCATTTCGGTTGAGGAACGCAGTATGTTATCAAGGTGAGCTGTTTTTAATGCCAATGAATCTTCCGCCTTTTTACGCTCTTTGAATTCTTGATCCAGAGCTGAACTCATTCGGTTAAACGAGGTTATCAAAGAGCCAATTTCATCCATGGAGGGTACCGGAATGGCATGGTCATATTTGCCTTCTTCAGTCATTTCAACGAGGCTGTTATTCAATAAGGTCAGGGGAGATATTAACCTTCTCGAAAATAAGTAACTAACAAACAGGATAAAAAGAATTAGCGTAGCAGCTCCACCAACCGCTTGTTTTTTTAATTGAATAATGGGTAAAAGAACCTCCTTCTCGTCTATTTTGGCAATAAGCCCCCAGTTCAATCCGGGGATATCCAGCGGGGCGTAAGCGTTGAGAACAGGCACGTCCCTGTAATCCAGCAGCCACATGGTTCCCGTCTTCCCCGCAATGGCCCTGCGGGGTGCTTCCCGATCTACCTTGCGATTTAAGGCGGTCTTTTCCTTAAAAAACCTGGAATCCGAACGGAAGATAAGGTCCGGGCCTACAAGGAAGGTTTCACCGGTTTCTCCGAGGCCGCTCCTCTCGTGCATTATCTTATTGAGAAAATCCATAAGAATTTGGCTGGCCAATACGCCTAAAACATCTCCATTTTGGTCTTTTATCGGCACAGCGAAAAACCCGCTGGCCTTTTCCTTTGATGGCCCATAAAAATCAGTGTCGGAAATGGTGGGTCCATCCAGTCCCTTAACGAAAGCCTTGGCCAAGGCGGTGTCCCTGTATTTTCCATGAATAAGGTTGGTTCCCAGACCATCTTCTCCCGCGATTGTATAAAGGACGTTTCCTTGGGTATCAATGAAGAAAATATCGTAAAATCCCATTTTCTCCACAAACGTCCTTCCCACGGATTGAAAATGGCTAATAAAGTCTCTTCGCCTTTCTTCAGGCAATTTCAATTTTCCATGATGGTCAACCTCCCTCAAGTAGGAAGCGAAATGATGGTCCATAGCCAATTGCTCCGTATCGGCCAACTTCACAAGGAAATAATCCTTGATGTGGTTCTTCTTAATATCCCGTATGGAAACCAGGTGGGCCAAAGCTTCTTTTTTCAGGACCTCCCTGGTGTTTTGAAAACCCCAATAGACAGTGGCGCCTACGGAGAAAAATCCAACAAGAAAAAGAAGTAAAAAAATCTTTGTCCAGATTTTAAGTTTTGGCATCGATAAACCTTTTTCCAGATTTAGACATATACAAATAAATATAGCTTTTTTGAATTTAATTTCATTGTTTTTTTTCGTAACTGCTCAGGTTCAAAGTTCCAGGGTTCAAGGAGAAAAAGAGATTGCAAAAAGAGAAGATAAAAACAAGAACAAAATCTTTGTAATCGCGCAGAGACGCAGAGGCGCAAGGAAAAGATAAAAACAAAAAAATAGAATCCAAGCCTTCACTGTTCTCTTCTGTGGGCGGATCTTGGTCGCTTTTTACCAAAATTATTCTTTTGGTTTATTCTTTTGCCTTTCTCTGCGTCCCTGCGCCTCTGCGCGAGTAAAGTTTTTGCCGGAAAATTTCAAATATCTTTGGTTAATCTTGATAAGTCTTTCAGTCGTTGGGGTAGCAACTTTCTGCCTCTTTAATTAATTCTATTTCCGGGCTATCTACTTAACTCAACCAGGTACAACATGTAGTGCTTCCAGCTTAATAGCTCCCATGTAGATTTCATTAAGTTTTTATTACATTTTTGCATTCTCAATAGGGTTTCCTTGAAAAAAGCCAACCAGATCCCA
>JAJDAS010000289.1 GCA_029261755.1 Nitrospinia bacterium | reverse complement strand
CCTTAAAAAGGAAGGAGGCGAAATTCTTTAAGCAAAGCGGGACTTAGACTCTTATGGCAATTCCTTTTTCCCGGAGGAATTCCTTTGTTTCATGGATGGTGAATTCCCGGAAATGAAAGATGGAGGCCGCCAACACGGCATCCGCTTTTCCATCTGCTAAACCTTCTCGCATATGCTCCAGGTTCCCCACTCCTCCCGAGGCGATCACCGGGATGGAAACCGCTTCCGCCACGCATCGGGTTAAGGGAATATCGTAGCCCACCTTGGTGCCGTCCCTATCCATGCTGGTGAGTAGAATCTCCCCGGCTCCATAGTCCGCCATCTTTTTCACCCATTCAATGGCATCGATTCCCGTGGGATTCCTGCCGCCATGGGTGAAAATTTCCCATTTTATTTTTTCCAACACATCAGGCAAACATCCTTCCTCGTTATAAGGCTCGTCCATTCCTTTCACCCTCTTGGCATCTACGGCTACTACAATGCACTGGGTTCCGAAGCGGGATGAGGCCCTCTTTACAAATTCGGGATCCTTTACAGCGGCGGTGTTGATTCCCACCTTATCGGCGCCGGCCTTTAGAAGCGCCCGTATATCCTCCAGGGTCCTCACGCCACCTCCAACAGTGAGCGGCATAAATACATTGTCCGATGTTCTTTCCACCACATCAATGATGGTCTTTCGCTCTTCATGGGAGGCGGTAATATCCAGAAACACCAATTCGTCGGCCCCTTCCTGGTCATAAATGGCGGCTACTTCCACGGGGTCCCCGGCATCCCTGAGATTCAAAAAATTAACCCCTTTTACCACCCTGCCGTTCTTAACATCGAGGCAGGGAATAATTCTCTTTGCTAGCATGTGATTCTCTTCCAATTAAAGTTTAATGAAATTGTACAGGCTGAGGCTAAGAAGGGTTCAACCGCTGGATTTCGGAAGATTCAGAAGCTTAGCGGCATACTCATTGGGTTCAACCTTGAAGGCAAAAGCCACTACTTCCAGATTCGCCTCACCTGCAAAAATCCAGGCAAAACCGGCTCTTTGAAGTATTGCGGTTAACGATTTTTTAGTAAACCCGGTTTTATGGGCAAAGAACTCATTGCCGCTTCTTTCAATCTCTACACCCAAACCATAAATCACATCTAAGACGGCTATGGGCCCTGCTGGAGATTGATAAAGAAAATCGTCAATATCCAGCCCTTTTTGGGAAATGGTTCGGAAGACTTCATTCATATCCGGAACACGGGCAAACAAGAATCCATCATCTTTCAATAAATGAAAGAACCCTTTCAAGACTTTAAGCGCATCATGTCGGTAATAATGTTCTAAATTATGGGAGCAATAGATCGAATCGTATTGAGAACCGGGCAAGGTAAGTAATTCACGAGCATCACAGACAATATCCGGTTTGCCCCTGGGGTCGATATCCAGCAGGACATGCTCCCATCCATTGTACTGGGCCGGTAGTGGAATATTCTTATTGTTGCCGCCTACATTTAAAACTTTTCTCATGTGATAACCTTTAACAAATGCTCATTTACACTCAATATCGTTGCCTTGTTTCGGTTATTGTAACACATACCGCTCTAGGTTTAAGGCTTTGCCTCCCCCTGCTCTTGAGTCAACTCTCTAAAATCAAGAACCTGTTATCCAAAATACTCTTTAAGCAGGGTGGCCATCTCTTGAAACCTATGGACGTAGGTATGGTTGTTCAATATGGCTCCATTCCCCTTCTTTTCAATCTCCTCACGTTTTTTAGGATGACATAGATAGTACCTTGTTTTTTGCACCAATTCTTCCAGGGTTTGATAAGTTTCCACAGTTTCTCCGGGTATCAGGAATTCCTTTACCGCTTTATGCCCATCGGTGAGAATGAAGGAACCTGTTGCACATACATCAAACAAGCGCTGATTGACAGAGCTTTTTAACTGGACATTGGAAATGTTCAGGTTGATCTCCGTGGAACGGTAAACATCGGGAAGCTCTTTCCGATAATTTACGGGTGAATGAAAATTAAATGTTTCGGGAAGAAGTTTTTTCCATCCATTATCGCCGAATATATGAGGCCGAAACTCTTCGAGAGCAAGTAGCGTCTGTACCCTTTTTTCCTGGGACCACCTGGAATGAATCGCAACTTCAAGAGATGAAAGGGCAGGGGCTGAAAATTTTCTGCCCCCCAATTCATCCTTAATGAGCGCCATGGTTTCTACTCTTTTTCTTTCGGATGAGTAGGCTAAGTCCGTAAGTTTTTCATAAATTTTTAATAAGTAGCTGTGCTCTTTCAGCTCATTCAAGCGTCCTTGGATGGTGGATTCCATGGAACTACCCACGAAGGACAGAGGAAATCTCTTTTCCCCCTTCGTGGGCTTTGGGAAAAAAATTGATGAATCCGCTGCATAGGGGAAGTATTTTACTTTCTTAAATCCCAGTTTTTGCAAAGGCTCCACATAGGATTTGTCCCATAATAGGCAGACCCCAAATTCGGAAGCATTTTTGCCGGACCGAGCCAGGATGGGGAGGGGATTGTCCACAAACCAACTGACAAAGGGAATTTCGTAAAAACTCAGGATTTCAGCAAGTTTCCCTTCCCGATCAAAACCGATCTGGTTCACGGAAAAAATAAAATCCGGTTTGAATGTTGCCAATTGCTCCATGAGCCGTGGAATAAAATCAGCACCACCTACTCCTCCCATTTGCGCCGAAAGGGTTTGACAGGGTATTTTTTGCTGGTGGAGGCAATTTTGAAACTCCTTCTCGATATGGAATCCCCCTTCGAAACAAAGAACCCTTGGCAGCGAAGAAGAAAATTTGGGATATTCCATGGCTCTTCTCAAACCAGAAAGAGTAATTTCCTCCAAATAAGAAACCGCTTCTTTAAGTTCCGGGTAAATAGTAAGCGCCGGGGGATACGCAAAGTAAAATATTTTAAAATCAGTTTTGTGAAAATTCTCCCTAAGCTTTTTAAAAAAATCGGAACCCACCGCAAAGTGGGTATTGGTCCTTTTCAACAAGGGAGTGAAGTCTACATTCTTTACTGCAGTTTGAAATACTTGCAGGGAAGGTTCTACAATCCAAAGTTTTTGATGCGGCGCCAGCTTATCTATAACAGCTATGGGGATATATCCGAAACCAAGGCCTAAGAGTACTATCTCGGAATGCTGTTTTTTGAGGCTCCACGAGTTGACTATTTTTTTGGCCTCCTCAACCGGATTATACCGGCTATGATAACAGATCCACCTCTGGTCCTTGGTCAATAAAGAAAAGGTGGGAGGGCCTGATTTGGTGGGTTCCACTACTAGCTCAGATGGGCAGTCCTGAAACTCTTTTTTAAGAGATCCCACAAGTTCAGGATGATATTTTTTAATGGCCTGGAGATTATTATTTTGGACTTGCGTTTTTTGAGCCATTCGCTGAAGCCGGGAGAAAATTGACAATTTTCAAAGCAAAAAATAATTTTTGCTATATATTATAAATTATCAAGCGTTTATAATGAAAAAGTAGCAAAATGATGGTGTTTTATGTCAAATCCAAATTAGGCTTGCCACTGAATCCTGATTTCAGTGTGTTTATTTTTGAAACATATGGAAACTTTTCCACAACCATTTTTTAAAATAGTGAGCTAAGCCCCAAACAAAGGTTTACTTCAAAGTCATTATTATCATTGATCTTTGCGGAAAATTCACCCTTTAGCCACTTATTTAAAAGTTAACTACTGAGGCACAAAGTGGGGCTTCATACGCAATGTGTAGGTGAAAGCAATGAGTTTTAATCTCATGAAAAAGGCACAGTCGCACCAATTCAAATATGCTTTATAGGGGGAAGGTTCTCAACTTTGTGCCTGGTGCCTTCTGCCTAAGTAGTTACAAAAATAATTTAACTTGCTGAAATCAAAGGGATATTCTGTGATTTTAATGGTGGAAATAAATGTTTCAGATTTTTTCTAAAAAATTTCTATTGTTCGGAACAAATTTTGAATAGTTATTATTTATGGGAAGGTGACTTTATGATAAAGAAACAAAAAATGATTAATAAACTGATTTTATGGCTATTTTTTTTGTGCTTAGCATTTCCAGCCATGGTTTTTGCTGATTTTTATAAATGGACCGATAAAGAAGGAAAAACTCATTTTACCGACAACTACCTGAGCATCCCCAAGGAATACCAAAATCAGGTTGAAGAGAGAAAAAGCTCATCCCCCATTACGGAAAAGGAAAAACAAAAAAAACCGGAAGAACCTCCCCAAATAATCGATGAAGAGGAGGCCGAGTCACCTGAAAAGAACACCCAGGAGGAAAAGGATCAAAAAATATCCATCTTGGACAAGGTCGTTCCGACCGCCGGCGTCGATGGGAACATGGTTTTTTTCGGGCGCATAAAGAACAATAGCAAGGACCTTTTACAGTCCGTGGAAATTGTCTTTGCCATTGAGGGTCGAGAAGGAAAGGTTTTGGAAATCGCCAAATCATCTATCAAAGGAGAGTTGGAGGGAGCATTGAAAGAGGGAGAAACAGGTTCGTTTGAGGTAAAGACTAAAATCCCTTTTAACACTGTGGTAACTTATAAATACAATGTGCGGTGGAAGAGTTTTGTCAATTAAATCAATGTAAGAGCCCTCTTCTAATTGCTTTGCGCTCAATATATGCCGGGTGCTTAGAAAGAAGGTTCCGAGGAGAAAACTAATGAGACCATGGAAAAGTATTCAAAACCAAAGAGGATTTACCTTGATGGAGCTAATGATTATTATCGCAATAATGGGCGTTCTCACCACCCTAGCCTTTTCCAGCTTCAGAATGTCCAGGGAGAAAATTGCCTGCAAAAATGTTTACTACGCCATGCAAGCAGCTAAAATGAGATCCATTGCCACCGGACACAATGCCTACGTGGATTTTGATATGAACGGTGGGGATGTTGCGGATAACTTTTTTACCGTTTACCTTGACACTGATGGCGCCAATAGCACTTTTGGCGAAACCAATAACTCTAATACCGAGAACGAATTCACCGAATCCAACTACCCCATGCCGGATACCTCCGGTGGCTTCCCGGGAGTCGCTTTACCCACTGGAGTTGCCTTTGGCGGAAAAGCCACCTCACCGGGAGGTGGCACCATGGGGACTTATGGCCCCGCCCCTAACAATTGGACGATTCAGGATTCTGGGGTCAACGCCACTGACAAACGGCTCCAGTTTACATCCAGAGGCACAGCATCAGCTGCGGGAGAGGTCTATTTGTGGGATACAGAAGATTCCCTGGGCAAGGGATGCATGGTGATGGTTTCTACTACCGGCCATATCAAGAGAATGGATTGGGACGGAACTAACTGGAACTGACAAAGAATATTTTAAATTTGAGATTGCTGATTTTAGATTTGAGGTAGGATTTTATAAATTTTCCATTTTGAAAGATGAATTCTCAGAATGAGTGTTTAAATATCTATCTGTTCTCCGGCTCATAAACCCAACCGCTTTGGCCTGTGGTTAGCTTGATCTTATAAAAAAAAGCCTGGGTGGTGGGGCTTTGAAAATAGTCCAGAACTTTGCCTTTTCCACCCTTCGTAAGTTTAGCCACTACTTCGGAATCCAGTGTGGGAGTCCCATAAACGTTCAAATTTTCTTTTTTTACCACCAATTCTTCCGGTATTTCCTCGTCTCCCTGAACGTTCCCTTTTCCCTTTTTGGCCAGCCATTGTTCAATGTTTTCCCGGTGCTCAGAGGATGGCTCCAGTGCAAGATATTTCCTAAAGTAGTGGGATGCCGTTTCAAAACTAAACAGGGAGTTTTCGGTGGAATAGAGGACGGCCAAGTTGTAGTATGCCTTTGCATATTTTGAGTCAAGGGTAATTGTTTCCAGGAACTCTGCACAACTTTTGGCCATCAGCCCAAGTTTGCTGTAAATCACCCCAAGTTTATAATGAGGCTCCACCTCTTTAGGACTGTTGGCCAAAATCCACTCGAACTCCATTTTCGCTTCCCGATACAAACCCTTTTCAAAATATTCATACGCCTTTTCCTTGTGGGCTTTTACTTCACTACTGCCAGGTTTATAAGTAACATTGCCCGTGCTCTCAGTTTTAGAAGCAATATTGTCCGTCTCGCAAGAGGACAGAAAAAGAGCGGAAAGAAAAATAAGAAAATAAAAGGGAAATTTTTGTTTCATAAATGTAGGATTTCTCTATTAACTTTAAGGCTACAGCCCTGGTATCTTCATCATGGCATGGTTTTTACTTTTATTCCATCGGAATGTTTGCTTTCAAGTCCATCGGCGTCAACCGAGGTTACAAAAAAAGTGTAGTCGTGGTCCGGTTTAAGATTTTCGGCTGTAAAGGTTAGCTCTGAGGTTGTACCAATCTTTTCCTTTCCAATAAATTTTTTCCGGTAAATATTGTACTCGCGAACATCCTTTTCCGGGCTGCGCTTCCATGCGAGGGCAATCTCCGAACTGAGAGGCATGCCTCGAATATTTTGCGGAGTTGTTGGGAGCGGCTTGGTTGCTATGGTGACAGGCTTTGAATATTCGCCTTTCAGGCTGTTCTGGTCAATGGCTTTAACGCGATATGTATACTTCTTTCCATCGTCCAACCCTTCATCCAAGAAGGATGTTGCCGAGGAACTCCCCTCACCGTGAAATGATTCGGAATCTTCCTCTTTTCTTTCAATTATATATTCCCTTATATCTTTTTCCGGGCTTGGGTCCCAGCTTAATTGGGTTCTTTTGACTTCCTTGTTAGACCCTTTTAGCCCCGTTATTTGTTTCGGAACATGTTTCGTAGTAGCAATAATGATTTTGGTTCTTGGGCCTTCGATATTAAGCTTGTTATATGCGGCAATAGCGTAATAATATGGCGTCCCACTTTTAAGTTTGGAAAAAACACCCGAATTTTTGTATTTAGTCCTGCTTCTATTGTTAATTTTTGCTATTTGTTCCAGCTTGGCCGGAGAATCCCCTCGATAAATGAGATACCCGAAAACATCATCATTGGAGTGCTTATCCCATGTCAGCATAACTTTTTTCGGCAATCCGCTTTCCGCCTTAAAATTGGCCGGCGCCATGGCTATTCCACCTTTTAAAAGAACCTCAGCCCTTGATGTTTTACTTTCTTCATTGGCGGAATTGTATGCGGAAATTTTGTAGTAAACGATGGATTTTTTGTCCTGCTCCTTTTGGAGTTCTTCGTCGATGAAGCTTGTCACCAACTTGCTGGAGATATTAGTGATCTCTGTAAAAGGACCTCCCGGGGAGAAACTTCGGTACAGATGGTAACCTTGGACATCCACATCCGGGTGGCTTTTCCACTCAAGAGATGCTTCCCAAAGTTCCTTGCTGGTTCCTTTAAAGCCTTGTGGAGGCAAGAAAACCTTCTTTTCCGGTTTTGCAGTTGTTTTTTTCGCTACGGTAGAAGGTTTTTTGCCACTACTTTTTGAGGTCGGTTTTGGCTTTGAAACCATAGGTTTTGGTTTCGTAGGCGTAGTTTTTTCTTTTACGGAAACCTTTTCTTCTTTTTTAGTTGACTTCTTTTGCACTGGTTCGGCTGCTTTAACCACCTTCTTCGGCGGAATAGCAGCTGATTTTTGCGGTTTAGTTGGCTCTTTTGCTTTGGAAGTGGGTTGTTTTTGTCCCAGTGTTTCTGCACCTTCCTTCTTAACGGTCTTTTTCGCTTGCTCGGTTGCTTTCGTTTCCACTTTGGCTAGTAAAACCTTTTCATCCTTAACTTTCTTAGGCTCAGCTTCTTTTTTAGCTTTTTGTCCCTCAAGGGGGCCAGGTTTTACAGGTGGTTCAGGTTCGACTTTTTTATCCGGTTCAGGGGTGGAGACAACCTTTGCCGGTGGTTTGACAACAGGTTCTGGTTTTTTAGGTGATTCCGGTGCGGGAATTGCTTTCTCAGGTGGCTCTGGAATGGATGCAACCGGCGTGGATGTTTCAGGCTCGGCAGTTGCTTGATCAGGCAGCTCAGGAGTGGAGGTGACCTCTGTGGGCTGTTCAGTAGCAGGAACAGCTTTTTCATCTGGCTCAGGAATGGATGCAATTATTTGTGGTTGTTCCGGTTCCAGCACTATCTCTTGTCCATCATTCCCACTCCAAAAGGTAAAAAATAGGGCCATAAGGCCTACATAGAAAATCGCAGTACCCACAATGATCTTATTAAAATGCTGTTGAAAATAAGGGTGTGTTTTTATTGCACCAAAAAGCTCCTTGAGACTCTTTTGGGGCTTCTTGTCGGCGGGCTTTACGGCAGAAATTTGTTTTGTGGCAACGTGGACCGTATTTTCTCCACTGCCATTAGTCTGTAAAGGCACCGAAAGTAGAGTTGCGTCTGCGGTCGATTCCTTACTACGCCTCATCGGCTGGGTTTTTATTTTTTCTATGGCGTCGGCAAACTCTTTTCCGGTTTGAAACCGATCATCCAGATTTTTCTCCATGGATTTGAAAACCACGGCATCAATGTCGGGAGAAATTTGCAGATTCAAACTGGATGGCGCAACAGGGGAATCTCTAAGAATTTTGAACATCACGCTCCGCATGGATTCCCCTGTAAACGGCCGTTCATTGGTCAGCATCTCGTAAAATATGACACCAAGGGAGTATAGGTCCGCGCGTCCATCCACGTTAGTGCTTTGGATTTGCTCAGGGGACATGTAGCTTGGGGTGCCGAAAGCCATGCCCGTTTTTGAAAGGTTTTCTGCACTTTGCAGGCGAGCCAGACCAAAGTCGGTGATCTTCGCCATGCCGGTGGAACATATAATGATATTCGCGGGCTTAATGTCCCGGTGAACAATACCGCGAGCATGGGCATAATCCAGCCCTTCAGCGACTTGTTTGGCAAATAGCAAGGCATCCTTAATGGGAATTCCCTGGCCTGACTTTATCCTGGCTCCCAGGCTCTCGCCCTCGACATATTCCATAGCTATATAGGATATGTCTTGATCCTCACCCACATCATATATAGTGACAATATTTGGGTGTTGGGATAATTTGCCGGCCGCACGAGCTTCCCGATAAAATCTTTCCTTCAGCTCATCAAGATGCAACTGGTCCGCCACATCCTGGAGCCGGATTACTTTCAGCGCCACATGCCGTTCAATCTTAGGGTCGAGTCCTTTATAGACTATACCCATGCCTCCGCGGCCAATTTCATCAATGATTTGGTATCTGCCAAGTTGTTTTAGCTTACTCATAACACCACTGTTTATTATTTTTCACAAAATTGATTGTTTTTTTTTATTTTCGTATCGGCAAGAGTTTCTAAGGTGTTTTCGGATGGTAAGTGAATTAATCCTTGACTTCGGATGGAGGACGCAGCACCATTCGTGGAAGGGCCTTTACAGACCCAAAAATCTTTGAATTCAACCAATGGTTTTTATCGTATTCCGATACCACTGTTTCCACATAAACCTCCCTGGTATCCCAGATAAAAATGGCTTTGGCTCTTTCGTTTTCCCATCCTGCTTCCCGTAGTTTTTCTTCGACAATAACTTTGGGAGTTATCCCATGAAGTTCACGGGGAAGGGTCTCTCTTAATTGCCATTCGCAACGGTATAGCCTGGGACCGCATAAAACCATAAAAAACACCATCTTATTTTCGTGAAAAATGATGGTTTTCCCAGGGGTACCATATCCATTCGAAGATGCAGCGCCATAATAGCCCCAATAATCAAATGGTTTCCCCTCGGGGTTTGCTCTTCCCCAGAAAAGCATATCATCCAGGTGGTCAAATTTTTCCATCAGCACAGGTTCCCCAAACCTGCCCATAACCACATCTTTGGCATCTCCGAGCTCCGAATAAGCGACAGATGGCCAAATCGACAGAAAAAATAAAATGGATAGTCGAGCGAGAACTTTCAAGGCTAAGGGCATTCCTGGAAAATACAAGATTTTCTTTGATGTGGAATTTCTCTTGAGCAACCTGATACTATTTGAAAAAAGCTCTCATGATATCATTATAAAAAGCGAATACCATTAAGGTAATCAGCATGGCGAGGCCAACCCGTTGGGCGTTTTCCCTAACCTTCATACTCACAGGTTTGCGAAAGACGATTTCAATCAAGTAGAAGAGGATATGCCCCCCATCAAGGATAGGGATGGGAAAAAGATTTAGAATCCCCAGGTTGACACTCAGGAGCGCTACAAAAAACACCAAGTTCATCAAGCCGATCTTCGCTTGCTCACCCGCCATCTGGAAAATAAGAATCGGTCCTCCGATGCTATCCGATGGAATAGTTTTCTCAATAATTTTCTTTATGCTTACCAGGGTAAGGTAGGTTATTTTCCAGGTTTTTTCGAATCCCTTCCACACCGCGACTATAGGATTAAAGCGTTCAGTGAAGTATTCCTGAGAGGCATGAATGCCGATAAGCCCAACTTTAATTTCTTCTCCAAAAATGTTTTTCGTGGTTTTGGATTCCGGGGCAATATTGACCTCAAAAACGGAGCCAGAGTTACGCTGGATGCTGAACTTCAAACTAACTCCAGGAGAATCGTGTACAACTCCAACCAAGTCTTCCCACTTATTTATTTTCTTTTCGTTGATCATGAGTATTTTATCACCGGGCAAAAGTCCCGCAGAAAAGGCTGGGGACCCCTCCTGCACATCTCCCACAACCGATGAAATGGTGGGTACTCCCACCATATAAACCACAGAAAAAATGAGTACCGCAAAAAGCATATTAAAAATCGGCCCTGCCGCTACGATGGCAAGTCGACTCCAAACGGATGCTTTAGAAAACGATCTTTCCGGGTCGTCTATTTCTTCGTCAGGGTCTTCACCATAGAGCTTGACGTACCCTCCAAGAGGAAAGGCCGATATCAAATACTCGGTTTCACCTACGGTTTTCCCAATAATTTTTGGACCGAAACCAAGTGAAAATTTTTCTACCAGCACCCCTGCCCTTTTTGCGACAAGGTAGTGCCCAAGTTCATGAATAAAAATCAATACCCCTAATACAACGGTTGCTACTATAATTGTCTCAATCATTATGCCTTAAGCCTCCTCATTTCATTCTCCAAAAAATTCATCTAATTTTTCTTTTGCATTGGTGCCAAAATTATCATCTATTTTTTCATCATCAGGTCTGGGATTTTTTTGCGAGTGCTCAAATATTTTCGCGATTTTTTCAGAAACCTCCTTGTTATACAACTGCACCATACCCACTGTGGTTTTACCATCAAAAACGGTTGCGAGAATTGCCCTGTTTCCAACCAATGAAAGGTGGATATGGTCCCTTTTCCCTTTATGAAATAAAACGGAAAATTCGGTTTCACCAAGGAGTTTTGCCATTTCCCTCGTAGCGGCAAAACTTCCCGCCACAAGAGCCGAAAGAGTTTCAGGGTCAAACCCTATGGTTTGGCCTCTTTTGGTAACCAAATGGCCATCTTTGTCGATTAAGATAACAAACTTTGATTCTGTTTTTTTGATAAATTCATCAATGAGCTTATCTATCTGGTCTACATCATTTTTGTAAAAAATTAATCTCGATGCTTTAAATTCATCCATTTTGCTCTCCCCGCTTTTTATCACCGTCCCTTCCCCTGCATATGATGGCTCATACCATGGAGAAAGAAAAAATAGTTTTAATTGATTATAAAAAAGTTTTGATCTCCGCCTCATTTCTAAGGCTTTGATACATTTGTTCCATAATCTTTTGATTGTTCATTTTCAATATATGTGCTCTGATTTTTCTCTTTTCCTGGTCGTAAGTCCCTTTAAATTTTCCCTTGTTTTTTTCATAAAAAGCCTGGAGCTGCTTTTCCGTAGGAACTGTTTTTTCTTTATGGTCCGGTATAATTCCCGCAAGCAGCTTGCTCGCCAGAATTCTTGTGACGGCTTCATCCTTGTAATCATTTTCCGTTAATTTTCTGTCCTTAAGATATTGAATAAACTTTTCCTTGGAGCCGAATTTCGCAACAATTTTTTCTATATGCGCCGACAACTCATGCTGTTCTACGGAAATATCCTGCTCTTTGGAGGCCAGTTTCACCATGTAATTGTTGACAAATAAACTAAGGTATTTTTCTTTTTCCGGTTTGGAAAGTTTCACACCTCCCGAAGGTTCTTTTTTTCCTGACAACCGGTAATGGTTTAAGCAAAATTTTTCAAAATCAGAGAAAGAAAGCTTCGCACCGTTGATATCGGCAACTACTTTTGGGATGGAGGGTGCGCTTGCACCGGAGGTTTTCGGAGTATATTTTTTATTGAGCCTCTCCAGAACAGTAGCCGCCGCTAACTTCAGGGTTGGGAAAACACCCTCTCCCTTAAAAGCTACCGCCTGGGTAGTGGGCACATTCAGTTTATTCAGCTTTGCGTTCATTTCCTCAATGGAAAATATGTTAGGCAGGTCCCTCTTGTTGAATTGAATGATCAGCGGAATCTCGGTAATTTCTATTCCCTGTTCCTTCAGGTTTTCTGCAAGATTTTGAAGTGATTCAATGTTTTCATCCATTTTGTCTTTCTGGGAATCAGCCACGAAGATGAGCCCATCCACTCCTTGCAGGACGAGTTTCCTGGTGGAGTTGTAATAAACTTGGCCTGGAACGGTATAAAGCTGGAACTTTGTATTCATTCCGCCGACTTTTCCGATATCGAGGGGCAGGAAATCGAAAAAGAGGGTTCGGTCCCCTTCCGTGGCGACAGAGGTCATTTTGCCCTTGCTTTTTTCGGGTGCTTTTTGGTAAATAATCTCCAGGTTTGTCGTCTTGCCGCTGAGTCCCGGACCATAGTAAACCAGTTTGCAATTAACCTCTTTTTTAGCAAAATTGATCTGTACCATAACTGTCCTGGTTAAGAACCCTTCAAATATGTAAATACGGCTTCAGATCTGCTCCGTAGCCCAATTTTTTTTCTCATTCTACATCAAGCCTGCCGGACTTCCTGATGGCGTTTGCCGCTTGAAAAATTGCCACATTTACTTTGGCCAATTTAATATCCTTTTCCGCTAGTATAATAAGGATCATCTTGTCCAAGTCAACAAGAAAAGTCCTTCCGAACTCTGCGTTTAAAACATATCTGATCACCCCTCCCGTATTCAGCTTTTCCATGGATTTGCTGATAGCAAGGAAAATAGAAGAAGAGACCGCAGCCAAAGTTTCTTCGTCCTGATTGTCGGGAAGTTGAGAGGTCACAGGCATTCCATCAGGGGTAATGATCAGACTCCCTTTTATACCCTCGGTGGAATTAAGCTGATTTAGTATGGTGGTTATTCCAGTGGTCAAACGTTTATGGCCTCCATATATTGATTGATTTTCTTCTCTGCTATCTCTTGGTTTGTGTCGGGGCGGGTTTCGAGAACTAAAACAGCCCAACGAACATCCACTATATAAAAGAAAGCATTTTGGCACATAACCATGCTGTAGACAAAGCCTCCATTATTGAATCTGTCGATTACCCGATCGGTAGCTCGAAATATATTTCCCACCATGGAACAAAGAAGGTCAGGATCGAAATCGGATATTTTTTGGCTTTTAAGGATATTTCCATTTTTATCAATCAGATAGACGCTTTTTAGCCCCTCAACTCTATTAAACATACCAAGGCGTGCGATCAAAAAATCATGGTTCGCAGAGTTGTCTTCCTCCTCTGTTTCCCAAAGTGCTGTTTTTTTGTCTTCCTGTATGCTGTCCTCTTTTTCCTCCGGCGGTTCTTCCGTTTTGACGCCCGGCTTTTCTTCTGCCGTTTTCTCTTCAAGGACCACCCCCGCATCTTTTTTCGAACTTCCCAACCTCTTTTTTGCCTTTTCTAAAAAAACTCTGGCCCGATTATCGTGAGGGTCAATTTCCAGAATCGAGGAAAATCTTTCTATGGCTGTTTCGTATTTCTTGAAATGAAAATAGATCTGGCCGGTTAATAATTTAGCAACATAGTTG
Organism: Nitrospinia bacterium; assembly: GCA_029261755.1. Classification (GTDB taxonomy): domain Bacteria; phylum Nitrospinota; class Nitrospinia; order JACRGO01; family JACRGO01; genus JACRGO01. The sequence goes on along the minus strand of JAJDAS010000289.1, from coordinate 1,303 downwards.
TGAGGATTAATCTGCATGGCCTTCTCGAAACTTTCCACGGCCGTTTTCAAATGCTCGATGTTTTTCCCATGGTTGAATGCCGACACCAAGGTTTCTCCCTTCATAACCAGAAGGCCGGGGTGTTTCGGGAATTTTTCCAAGCCTTTCTTGCAGGAAATCGCAGCCAATTGGTGCTCCCGAAGGCCCAAGGATATCTTGGCCAGCTTGATATAGGATTCCGGGTTGGTCTTCCTTTTTTCCTGATTTTTAGAATTTAAGGCCAATTTCTTTTTCCCCAGTGGAACTTTTCACCATTGTAAGAGCAAAAAATAATTTTTTATCATAACACAAGCCCGCATTTAAAATAAATGAAAAATTTACTTTAATTTGGATATCGTTTACGTAGAAATTTGATGACAGGCAGTAATTCCTCAATGAGTTGAGATCTGAAATCTTTCCTTTCATCCTCCAACGCAACATCGGAGTTTACCTATTAACTATAAAAAACAATCAATTTAGGTTACACTATCCTGAATTTTTTACAAAAAAACGCCATTTTCTGTAAATATTGTTATTCTTTCATTTTTTTCAAAGGAGGAACCGGTATGGGATTAAAAAACGCGTGGGAGATTTCCATGGAAAAAGCGGCGTCTATGGATAGCCGTGGAGAGGAAGAGTTGACCCTCACTCAGGAACAGAAGGCAAAAATAGCAGAGGCACGGAAAACCTGTGAAGCGAAAATTGCTGAAAAGGAAATCATGATGCAAAACAAAATTCGGGAAGTAGCAGGTGGTGTTGGGATAGAAGGTGGATTTGAATATGTTCAGAATTTGAAGGAAGAGTTCAATAGAGACAAACGAATGTCTCAGCAGGAAAGGGATAAGAGGATCGAGGAGATCAAAAAGAGAAGTTAATCCGGCAGTTCGCGTTGAAGGTGGTTAGGGCATTCGGTGAAAAGGGATTTTCGTTGAACATTGAGCATTATGCATTGACAATTGAAAATTGCTTTTCAAACAAACTGCATAAATCCTTAATTCTCAATGCTCAACTCCCAATGCCCAATTGTCAATTGTTAATAAAAACAGCTTTTCGAGCTTAACCAAATGTCTTTGGATGGTTAGAGGCAGGTATGATTGAAGAACCATATTTCTTCCCCCTCAGCCGGAGCAATTACAAAGATTACTTTTAACCTAAATTGAGCGATTTTTTTTGTAGACAAAAAAAATGCTCAAAAACCAACTGTTTTTTCGAATAACTATAGACTATAGGGCCACTTGCTTGTTTTTTCTTTCGAGCAAATGCTTTGTTGCCAGTTTTTTTTATT
>JAJDAS010000288.1 GCA_029261755.1 Nitrospinia bacterium | reverse complement strand
GGTAAACTCCCCGATTTCTCCGATTTCCCGCTTCAAAACTTGCTTGTACAGGAACACAAGGGCATTCAAAGCCTGATTTTGGGTGGATGCGGCGACTTCCCGCTTAACGGCAAGAAATTCAAGGTACTCCCTGATTGCGTTGCCGTCCAGGTTCTCAAAGGGCTTCATCCCGTGAAAATGCTGAAAACGCCTTATCCATTGTTCATAAGCTTGCTCAGTTCGAATGGAATAATGTCGAACACGGATTTCAGCATGCAGCTTTTTAATCACATTTTCGTCAATGGATTTTTTTTTAAGTGGGAGGGTTTCATCCCGAAATGAATCTAAAGGCGCTCCTTCCCCGGATGTGGCTGTCGCGGCGCCTGGAGACACTATTCCTGAGGGCGCCGAGTCAGCCGAACCGGTCTTCGCGACTGCCCACGGAAGCCGCAGGAAATCCCGGCAAAGTACGCACAAAGCATTTGTGGCCTGATCAATCTGCCATAGTTCCACATTATTGCGTTGCCTGAGACTTTCAAGAAAGCCCCTGACCTCATCATGCGTACATTGGCGTAAATGCTTGCCATTTAATGAGCGCTCAAACCATAGAGCCCAGTTTACGTACCAACCGGCTTTTTTACTTGGTACGCCTTTTTTAACCGCCACATTCTTATATGCGGCCCAAAACCCCTTTTTCCCTGAAGAATCACTCCCGGATGTAGGTATTTGGTAAGTCATAAATAATTCCTCCCCCGAATTATTAGGAAATGCATATTTAAGCATAGGTGAAAATTGGGTGAAAGTCAATATTTCTGCCAGGAAATTCCGGAATTCCTTGCTTGAATTTTGCGTTTTTAACTTGACATTATCAAATTTATAGATCATAATTTTTTCATATTTTTGCCGGGATAAAACAGCCATGGCGGGCAATAATTCTGTATAGTTCCAATATCCAAATTCTGTATAGCGCCAATATCCGAATTCTGTATAGTTCCAATATGGTAGATTCTGTCTACTCAGATGTTAGCTTCCATTAAGCAGGTCTTCCGAAAATTTAAGGATTGGCAATGTTCACAAAATTTATTGAAAAATTCATTGATTTGTTAACAAATAAATTATGGCATTTTTTTTGTACTCTATGGGAAAAAAGTAAAATATTAGCTGTGTTTATTATTTGTGGATGCGGGTTAATTTTTTGGGGGTGGCAATACATAGTTCAAATACCAAAGTACGTTCCGTATATCACACTATCTGAAGGTAGGGATGTTTCAAAACTTCCAGAAAATGATGTGACTCTATTTAATGATCTTCATAAAAGATTGAGTAAAAGAGTAAATATCGAGCTGAACGCCATGATCGAAAATACAAAACCGAGAAGTGCGTGGGCTTTGGCAAACATTGTTTCAGCCGTAGATGTGAAAGACTTTACAAATGATCAGATTCGTGAGATAAAAAAATACTTCAATGATGAAATAACGAATAATACAAGTTGTTGGTATCAATATAAACAAAAAGAAGCTGATCCAATTTGTCATATCGGTGGTACTGCTTGGGTTATTTTGGCGTTATTAAATATAGGTGAACCTATACCGCGTGGAACCATAGAGTTTCTTATAAATCAACAGAATAAAGAGGAAGGGTGGTGGGGTACATATGAAGGAAGTAATTCCATTAAAGAAAATGCTGGGACATATGCTACCTCAATGGCAATTCTTGCCTTAACAGAGTACCGGAATAAAGAGTTATTATCTCCCAACACAAAGACTGTTGTTGAAGATGTGATAAACAAAGCAACCAATTGGTTGGTGCAATCAGGCGACGGGGGACAATGTATCTGGAAAGACTATCCAAATCGCCCAACTGAAGCAAAAGAGTTTAGATCACTTTCTGGTTTATCCATATATGCATTAAATTATGCCGGATATCCGGGCTTGTCATCAATTAATAAGACGTGTTTAGGGGTTCTTTCAGAGAACTTAACTACATTGGACAAAATTGAAAGATCAAATATTCATCTAAGTTTATCTGGAGGATTGCACAGGGATGATCACGTTAGTCATAACGTATATATGTGGGTGGTATCAGGAGTAATGGCAACATATTATTATGGGAATATTTTAGATAAAATTAAAGCTAGGTACTTTATTTCACAATCTCTTTTTGAAAGTAGCAACGAACCAGATAATACTTTGTTGAGGCATTGGCAGGCTGGAGAGGCTACTTGGTTTGTTAGAAATATTAAGACACGAGGCTATTTTTAGTGAAGAGAACTAAATTGAAACTATCAAAAATTGGAGATGAGCCAGAAATATTCTCTTCGATACAGGGGGAGGGGCTGAATACTGGTAAACCGAGCATATTCATAAGGCTTTCACTGTGCAATTTACATTGTGTTTGGTGCGACACGGATTACACATGGAACTGGGAAGGTGTAAAGCATATCCATAATAATGAGTTACGAGATAGCTATAAAAAGTACATAAAGAGAGAACAGATAATAAAAATGTCAGTTTCAAGTATAGTTAATACTCTGGCTGATATTAATTGCAGGAGCGTTGTTATCACTGGCGGCGAACCGATGATTCAACAAAAACAATTAATCAATCTAATGAAGATATTAAAAAATATCGATAATAAGTACTTTTTTGAAATAGAGACTAACGGTACATTCATACCGACATTAGAGTTTGATCAACTAATTAATCAATATAACGTATCTCCAAAGCTTAATAATTCTGGTAACAATAAACGGTTGAGGGAAAAATCAAACGCTATTAAATATTTTTCTAGTAGTAAGAAATCTAATTTTAAATTTGTAGTAAAATATAGGGAAGAGTTGAGCGAAATATTAAGTTTTATAAAGAGGTACAATATAACTAGCAGCAAAGTTCTTCTAATGCCTGAAGGTCGCACCAAAAAGGAACTGGATTTGAAGACAATTTGGCTTGTAGAGTTGTGCAAACAGTACAACTTCACATACTCAGATAGATTACATATTAGAATATTTGGGGACAAGCGTGGAGTTTAGTTGCTGGCACATTATCCAAGCTAACAAATGGAATTCACTGGAGTCCGAGCAGCGGTCTGTTTTTCTGTACCTTTTGGGCTATCTTTATTTCCTTGTTTTTCAATGTTTATCTCCTTGTTGCTCGGCCCCAGTGATTCCTGCCGTTATTTTTTTAGGATAAACCGTATTGCTAACTTTTTACAAAATGCTACGCACTGTTTATTTAAAGCTTTTTGTTTTTTTTAAATGGTTGTTTTTAGATTTTTTAGGGTTATTACATATCATTGGGAAAATTAGATTTCCATTTTCACCCCAGTCCAAACCTCCTTCAACCTTTTTTCTTTGGTTTATTGGAATTTATGTAGCTATTTTTGGTTTAGCCACACAAAGCTATGAAAACAGAATTGATATAATAGAAAATAGAGCTAATTCAATTTTTAGTCAATTGTCAACACCAGTTTATAAACAAGCGTTAAGCAGAATCCCAGTGGTTCAAAAAATGAAATGTCCACAAAAACCAATTTTATTTGATCCCATTTCGATTATTAATTCTCTCGTTTATGACGAAGGTGAATACAAAGAAATAAACAACCTTTTAAAAGAAACCTTGGTGGTTTGGAAAAATTCACTTTCAAACATAGAATTAAATGAAGTAAAACTTTCTAATTCTGACCTTAATAGAGCAAATTTTAGTGGATCTAAGTTATCAAAATCTGATTTTAGCAATTCAATTTTAAATAAATCGAATTTTAGTGAGGCTAATCTTTCTTTTTCCGAGTTGTCGGGTGTTGACCTTAGTGATTCCAACCTTGAAGGGGTGAATCTTTCAAATGCTAACTTAAAATGGGCTAACCTTAGGAATTCGAATTTGGATAATTCAAACCTTAATAATGCCATTCTTTATGGTGCTGACTTATCAGGAGCAACTTTTAAAAAGGCTAAAATGCATAATGTTGACTTAAGAGAAAGTAATCTCTGTGCGGTAAGTTTGAATTTTGCAGACATTGAAGGAGGAAAGCTTAAGGGCGCAAAGTTATATTTCGCTGACTTGAGCAACGCGATCCTTCCAGGAAACAATTTCCATGAAGTAGATATCAGTTTAGGTCACAGGCATCGTTCTAATAACACCTTCCCAGTAGATGAAAAAGAAAGATATATAAAACTCATAAAAAGCAAAGGCAATATCCCAAACTTTTTAGGAGCTGCCAAATTTATAAATGCTGATTTGAATAAGGCAAACTTTTCAAAAAAGAGACTATTCTTTGCCGATTTTACAGGAGCAAATTTGATTGAAGCAAATTTTTCAAATGCATGGCTACATGGGGCTATTTTTTCTCAAGCTAATCTATATAGAGCCAACTTCACTAAAGCTGAATTAAATGGCGCAAAGTTTATTAATTCAAATCTTGAAATGGCCATTTTTATTGATGCAGATCTAAGCGATAAAAAAGTAAAAATTAACAACGCAAAAGGCCGTGGTTCAAAGTACAAAACTATTAAAGCAGCGAAACTCAATGGTGCCAATCTTAGCTTTGTAAATTTTTTTTCAGCGAACCTAAAAAATTCGGATTTAAGTAATACGGACCTTTCTAATGCTTTTTTAGGAAATGCTAATTTGACGGGCGCGAATCTTACCGCAGCAAATTTAGAAAATGCTGATTTTCTAAAGGCTAAACTTAAATCAGCTAAGGGGTTAACTATCAAACAATTAGCAAAAGCAGAATCACTATTCGATGTTGAAATTGATGAAAATTTAAAAAATTTAGCAACCGGGAAAATTAATCACCTTTTTGGGAAAAACACCTATAAAGAATATGGTTCTGCTGCCGCTAAATAAAATCTATTATTAAAAATATCTTATTGTTAAGAAAAACTAACAACGGAATTCACTGGAGTCCGAGCAGCAGTTTTTTTTCGGTAGTTTGTGGCCTATCATTATTTTTTTCTTTTTCCATGTTTATCTCCTTGTTGCTCGGCCCCAGTGATTCCCGTCGTTATTTGCGACCCGAAGTTGGATAATTGATTGTATAACAACGAGATACATCGTTGATTATACCTGGCGTATTCCCGTCAGTACCCTAGGGAAACCTGCTACCATTGCGCAGATGATGGGGTGGGAAGCTTTCCTGACAA
>JAJDAS010000287.1 GCA_029261755.1 Nitrospinia bacterium | reverse complement strand
AAATTCGTAATCAAAAAAACCTCTTGCCTTCTTTTTTCTTACTTTAGTCATGAGATAACTCCACTAAATTAATAATATAACTTAAATAGAATTATATCATATATTAATTGTAATTTAAAGACAATTTATTGCGAAAACCAGCTTTGAGGGAGTTTCTGGAAGTGCCCTTTAGGTTAACGGCCATGCTGCTGGCGGTAAAATGACCATCGATGAAGCAAAATCCAGGATCTATTTTGCCGGTTTTCAGGCTACCCATTTCCAGGAGTCTTCTGATGGTTTGAAGAAGCTCTTCTCCTTTAGCTACCACGCGTTCGATTTGGTCCCGGTGCTTCTCATGAATCGCATGAACCCGATCTCCCAATATCAGTTTTAAAAAACCTAGGATGGCGGTAAATGGTGACTGAATGTCGTGGGCTACGAGCGAAACAAATTTGTCTTTCAGTTGTACTGACTTTTCCGCTTCTTCTTTTGCCAGGTGCAGAGCCTCTTCCATACGTTTTCGCTCGGTGATGTCTTCCTTTACTGCAATATAGTGAGTGGCACTCCCTTCCTCGTTTTTTACCTGGGAAAAAGTGGCCTGTTCCCAATAGAGTTCACCACTCTTTTTCCTGTTGCAAAATTCTCCCTTCCATTCACCTCCAGAGGTAATCGCATCCCATAACAGCTTGTATGTCTCTTGTGGCGTTTTCCCTGATTGTAAAAAACGTGGGTTTTTCCCAATAGCTTCACCCAAAGAGTAACCCGTTACCTTGGTGAATTTAGGGTTGACGTATTCGATATTGGCGCCAGTGTTCGTAACTACAATAGAAGCCGAATTTTGCTCCACGCCCCGAAAAAATTTTCGCAGTTCTTCTTCCGTTTTCTTTTGTTTTGTATTGTCCTCGGCAACGCAGATTATTCCCAGGGTATCGCCGTTTTCGTCACGCATTACGGAACCGGAAAACAGGACGGAAATTTTTCTCCCATTTTTTGCTCGCAAGGTTTTTGGCATACCTCGAAGGAAACCTGCCTGAATTAATTCCTCTTCCAACCCCTCTCCTTCGGGAAAAACACTCTCCAGCGGTTGGCCGAGGAGTTCCTTTTCCTCATAGCCAAGGATCGTAGTCGCGGCGGAATTCACCATAATTATTGCCGTAGCGGATTCTGCCCCTTCCCCATCTTTGGTGGGAGCGGCCACAAGGAGGGCTTCAGCCATGGTAGAAAAAATATTATCCATAAGATCCCTGTAGACCGTAGTCTGGGGTAAGTTTTCGCCCATCCGATCAAAGGAATCGGCCAATGAACCAATTTTCTCGGTTAATTTTATGAAGCGCTTTTTCATTTTATTCTCTTTATCCTCAGTTGCACTGATTTGTTTCTTTTTGTTTTTCTCAATTTAAAGAAGACGATACGCTTCCCCGCCATGGATCAATTTATGGAAAGGGCTGACTTCCTCCCCATACATGGCTGGTGGAAACGTACCGCCTAGAAGCCCCCGACGGGGTAAAATAACCGGGGAGCCCCATAAAGCATGAAGTCATCAAGTGAGTTTTTGGGGTCTTACTTAATCCAAAAACTCACTTTTTTCAAAAAAGATACCGCTAATTCCCCCTTAGCAAAGGGGGTTAGGGGATGTAAAGTGAGTTTTTGGAAGTGCCCTAAAATCAAACGAGGAGAACTGTGAAAAGATGTTGCAGACATTCGGTATTGTGTCGCCATGGGAGGCCAAATAAGGCTTTTCGATTACCCGGTAGGGAAAGGGAGGGGGGGGGGGCAAGGAAAGACTGTAAACTACTGGGTGGAGCTTTTACCTTAAGTTTTGTATCCAAAGAAACGGAAGGTACATAGTTGGCGAGGTGAAACTTATGATCCAAAATTCTGTTTGGGTCGGCAGAAAATTTTGCAGGAAACTTTTCCGATATTGCGAGGCTATTTAAATTACCGACATTCGGTGAAAAACCGTTTCCCCCTTTTTTACAATGCTCGAACACCAAATGAACTTGGCAGTGTTCGTAAGTTAGGTGGAATTTATGGGGGGCTGTGGACAACATCCCGCAAACAAGTAAAGCAGATGCCCCGTTTACGCTGGTAATAAAAAAAACAGGAATGAAAATCCAAGAGATCAGGTTATATTTTTGAGCTGCTCTAATCATTTTTTTACAGCTGAATATTTACTTTTTTGTAGCCGTGGCCTCAATAATAGGCTTATAGAAGACCTTTTTAGTCTTATTTTAGGAAATTAGATTGCCACTGTCAATGAATTGCTGTATTCAGACGCTAAAAAAAGGGACGCTGACAACTATTCACATGATGCTGGCTCCATTCTCCCTCGGCAATAGACATGGATAGCAAACAATGCTTCATCCGAAGGCTGTGGAGTTAGGATGTATAAAACCGCCGGACTTGGGCAACACCAGGCATTGAGGCGTCACAGAAACAGATAGTTTGCCTGTCCCCTGTCCTGCTAACCCGGTTGGCTCAAGTCTCTGCCTTGCCCCTAAACTAAAACCAAGCCAACTCCGTTGGCTTACCTTATTTAAAAAGCTCCGCACGTATTTAGGGCGTATTCCAAAAACAAAAACCATGATGTACCTGACATATGTCCCACTGAATGATGACATGATGTCAAGGTACAGCCTTCCTAACATATGTCAGGAAGGTAGACGGTTCGAAAAAACACGGAAACAGAGTTTCCGGGTACAAGCAAGGAAAGGATCAGGTCGGAGACTTGATCCAACTGCCTTTTTTAAATTTTGTGCTGGTGAAAATCTGCCCACAGTACGGTGAATAGAGCTTAAACTTAAGCCAGATATCTGCATATCAGCTTTTTGATCTTGAGAACTGACGCGGCAATAAAGCACAGCTTTTTTCCGGTTGGTTGCCGTTGTGGTTCCTCCCTTCTTTTATTCTCTTCCGAAATAATTTCAAGCGATTGAGCAACTGTTTTTTGAAGAAGTCCGAACAGAAGTGAAAAACCAGCAACACTATCGGGCGATAAGCTGATTTCGCCCATCTCCTCTTGAGAGGTCATATCCTGGAAGAGGGTCAATATGGAAGACACCCGGTCTAAGGATTCAACAGGACCGGCAAAGTTTTCTCCATCGTAAAAAAGCGGATTGGTGGGAAGGGTGGTTTTGGTGGGTTCTTGATTGGTAGGTTCCATTTTATCTCCCTTTG
>JAJDAS010000286.1 GCA_029261755.1 Nitrospinia bacterium | reverse complement strand
ATCGCAAATATGTGAAGAATATCAAAATATGAATTTGATGTCAAAAGGAGAAAACGGTTAGTAACCGCCAACGGATAATTTTTCAGGCCCGGAGGGCCGAAAGCGTATAGCCGGGGGTATCGCCCCCGGAGCCAGTTATAGCAATCATTAAAGCCCCAACGGGGCGAAAGAAAAGCCCCTTTGTTCCCTTTCCGAATTCCGATAATCACAAAGATCAGAAGAGATATTCTTTCGCCCTTTACAGGGCTTATTTATTCTTTTCTCGAATTCCGGGGGCTACGCCTTGGTTCCCAAGGCTCACCCCCGGCTATACGCTTTCGGCCCTCCGGGCCTGAAAAATTATCCGTTGGCGTTTACTAACCGTTTTCACCTTTTGACATCAAATTCATATTTTGATATTCTTCACATCTTTGCGATAGACTTATAGATAAGAAAATTCAATAGCTAGTCAAAATTAGTGAAACTGCATTAGTATTAGAATGGGGATTCATTCATGAGTGATAAAGAAACAAACGGAGCCAAAGTCTGCTGCGAGTCCACCATGGATTTGCAGCCCATCAATGTAATACTTGGTGAACTGGTGGGAAAAAAGGGTATGTTGATACCGGTTCTTCAAAAAGCCCAAAAAGAGTATGGCTATTTGCCGGAACTTGTTCTGCTGCGTATAGCCGAAGAACTGGAGATCTCACCCAGTGAAATTTATGGTGTGGCCACTTTTTATGCCCAGTTTTATCTCGAACCCAGGGGCAGACATGTGGTGAGGATTTGCAGAGGCACGGCCTGCCACGTTAAAGGGGCTACCAAAATCACGGATATTGTAGCAGAGACTCTTGGGGTGGGAGTGGGCGAAAGCACCGAGGATATGAAGTTCGTGCTGGAAGATGTGGCCTGCATCGGAGCTTGCGGCATTGCGCCGGTGATGATGATCGATGAAAAGACCTATGGCTCGGTTACGGTGAACGAAGCCAAGGAAGCCGTGGTAAACTTTGTTCCTCCTGAAGAAGATTAAATACATTTTAGATCTGTTATTTTAGATCGGGAGTATAAAATTGTCTGAAACAGAAACAGCAAAAGAACCGATAGTGCATAGCGGCAATATGGAAGTCCATATCTGTATGGGTACTGGCGGTGTAGCCGCCGGTGGACGCGAGGTTTTTAAAGCCTTTGAGGAAGGTATCGCAGAACTGAAGCTGGACGCTGAAGTGAAGAAGAAGCTAAAGCCCACCGGATGCCGTGGTTTATGCGCCAAGGACGTACTCGTGGATATCTACGTTCCCGGAATCCCTAAAGAGACCTACTGTAATGTTTTGGATAAGCATGTCTCGGATATCATTGAGCAGCATCTGACAAATAAGACGCCGGTGAAGAAATTGCTGGCCAAGAAAGATTACCATCAGTTTTATGAAAAACAAAAAAGACAGGTCCTTAAGCTTTGTGGTGTTCTAGACGCTGAAAGCATAGACGACTACTTGGACAACGACGGATACAAGGCCATGGAAAAAGCCTTGAAGATGAAACCATTAGAGGTCATTGAAGAGGTCAAGGCCTCCGGTATTCGAGGACGAGGCGGCGCGGGATTCCCCACGGGAATGAAGTGGGGTTTTTGTAATGCTTCTAAAGGGGATCAAAAATACATTATCGTTAATGCCGACGAGGGTGACCCAGGAGCTTTTATGGACCGAAGTATCCTGGAGGGTAACCCCCACTCGGTACTAGAGGGCCTGGTCATTGGCGCTTACGCCATAGGGGCTAATTTTGGATATATCTATTGCCGAGCCGAGTATCCCCTGGCCGTAAAAAGAACCAATATCGCCATAGCCCAAGCCAAGGAAAAGGGAGTTCTAGGGAAAAATATTAAAGGAAGCGGATTCGATTTTGACTGCATCGTGAAAGAAGGAGCCGGGGCCTTTGTTTGTGGAGAAGAGACCGCCCTCATGGCATCCATCGAAGGGCAGCGCGGAATGCCCAGGTCGCGTCCTCCATTTCCCGCACATTCCGGCCTGTGGGGAAAACCAAGCAACATCAATAACGTGGAAACTTTCGCCAATATTCCCATCATCATCAATATGGGCGGCGCCGAATACGCAGGCTTGGGTACCGAAAAGAGTAAGGGCACCAAGGTATTCGCCCTCACCGGAAAGATCAAAAATACGGGGCTCATCGAAGTACCCATGGGAATCACCCTAAGAGAAATCATCTTTGATATTTGTGGCGGTGTTGAAGGAAAAGGAAGAAAATTCAAGGCCGCCCAAATGGGAGGACCTTCCGGAGGCTGTCTGCCGGAAGCATTACTTGATATCGAGATTGACTTCGATTCCCTCATCAAGGCCGGCGCCATGATGGGGTCGGGCGGCATGGTGGTTATGGACTCATCGGACTGCATGGTGGATATGGCCAGGTTCTTCTTGTCCTTCACCCAGGATGAGTCCTGCGGAAAATGCACCCCATGCCGTGTGGGAACCATGGTCATGCTGGAAATCCTGGAGCGGATATGTAAAGGCGAAGGGGTGATGGAAGATATTGAAAAACTCGAAGAACTGGCGGTGGATATCAAATCCAGTTCCCTGTGCGCTCTGGGCCAAACTGCTCCCAATCCGGTTCTCTCTAATCTGCGCTATTTCCGGGACGAGTTCGAGGCTCACATCAAGGACAAAAAATGTCCGTCGGTTTCCTGTACGAATCTCATCGAATTTGTGGTGGACCAGGAAAACTGCATCAAATGTGGAATTTGCGCCAGGGCCTGCCCCGTGGACTGCATCGACTGGAAGAAAAAAGAGGTGGCCTACATCCACGTGGACAAATGCACCAGGTGTAAGTCCTGCATCGACGTATGCCCCACCTTTTGTATCTATTGACCAGGCCGGAACGGCATAACTGGTGATCTCTTTAAAAAAAAGCAGCCGCTGATCCAATCAGGCTGCTTTTTTTATTTCCATCCCGTTTGTAGTAGCCCATGAGAATGGACTTTTGTTTGTTTGGACCCAACACTTGGGAGATGCCCCATGCCACAACAAAATTCATCAACAAAAGGCGATCAACTGGACTCCGTGGTTGCCGAAGCCCGGCGGGATATGGAACGTCGCCAGAAGTCCTATCGGGAACGGGCGCTGAAGATGTATCCGCATGTTTGTGGACGATGCGGACGAGAATTCGAAGGGAAGAAACTAAAAGAACTCACGGTCCACCATAGGGATCATAACCACGACAACAATCCGCCCGATGGGAGCAACTGGGAGTTATTGTGCTTTTATTGCCACGACAATGAGCACTCGCGAAATATGGTTGCGGATTGTTATAGCGAAACAACACCAGGCCGTGAGAAAGAAGCGCCTGATACCTTCAAGCCCTTTGCCGGCCTGGAAGCCTTGCTGAAAAAAAAAGATTGACGTAATACTTTCGTTGTTTGAAAAACTAACCAACAATATTTTTAATTTTAATAGAACACGGATAACGCTGATTTGCGCGGATAAATGAATTTTAGAGAAACCCGTGAAGATCCGTGTCATCTGCGTTCTATATCTTTTCTTAAATTGTGAGAGATAAATTCTCAGAATTGCTGAGTTAGAATCTATTACCGGGGAATCGTCCCCAATTGGGGTATCCCCATACTTAACCTGGAGGAAGCGAATTGAAATTCAATAAGAAATTTTTTCTGTACTTTTTGGGACTATGCTTCATGTGCGTTGCTTGGTATTACCAGTACCTGAACTCCATGGAGTACCAGCGCTTCGTGGCGGTGAGAATAGGTAGCCAGTTGGTGGAGATGAAGAGCGTGCTGGAGCAGAATATGGTGGCCGGGGAAAAATTGAGGACGTCTTTTCAAAGAGGCCTGCAAGGACTGGGTATTGAAATTTACGGCGACCATCTGGAATTTCTTTCCGGATATAAAAAACCGAAGGAGTCCTTGCCTCTCCTGGCCCAACTGAATCAGAGCATCACCAGTGTGGTACAAAGGGACAAAATCGCCGATTATTATTCTTACGGGAAGAAATGGGCAGCCGTTAAGATTCTGCTAGGTCCCACTTGCTCGGCGGAAAGACCGGAAGATGAAAAAGTAGCGCCCGTGAAAGCAGCACTGAAAAACCTAATGGATGTGGGTAAGAGGATAGCAAATCGAAACGACTTGGCTCTGGAGGCGCTTAAGAGTGCCTTGGATTCCGGGGAAGATTACGAAAAAGCTTGTAAGACATTTCTGGAAAAAGTTCCCATGCATACCCTGGCCAGGATAGTGCACGGCATGGACCAGGTCCCTCAATGATCCTCTCTATCTTTCTCGGACAATGGCATTCGTTTTAGCTTTACATAATCGATTTTATACTGGAAATTGAAAATTTAAAATTGAAAAATCTTAACGTATTGAGATTGCTAGCCTTATTTGGGAATGGAAATTTAAAATTTCCAATATAAAATCGTTTTTTAAGGATTTAGCAACAATTTCCTTCTAAACGAATGCCATTGCCTCATCACGAGAGTCCACTTCCTTCACTAGCTCCTTGATGATTTTCCAGTTTGCGGCGGGAAAGGCAAATTTTTCTAAATCCTCCAGCTTTACCCATTGAAACTCCTTTACCGCCGGTTCCCCAAAAACCTTCTCTGCCGGCTGGCAAATGAAAGGGAAAAGGGCCACCCGAAACCGGGTATAGGAGTAGCGAAACATTTTTCGACGTTCCACAATCTTCACCCTCGTCCCTAACTGCTCCTGCAGTTCTCGAGTAAGCGCCTGTTCGGGGGTTTCCTTTTCCAGGATCTTCCCGCCAGGAAACTCCCACAACCCGCCAAATAAACCATGAGGGGGGCGTTTTTGGATATAAATTTTTTTCTTGCGGATCAGGATGGCCAGGACGGCCTGAAACTTTTCCACCTTCCTTGGCGGCTGTTTTCCAGAGAACTTTTCTTTTTTTCCTTTCCATGGAAACTTGCAATAATAGGAAATGGGACATGTCCCGCAAAGGGGTTTCTCGGCCTTGCAGACCAAGGCTCCAAGTTCCATCACGGACTGATTGAACTCGGCAGGAGGGGCTTTTCCCATCAATTTCAATCCCAAATCCCAGCAGTGCTTCTCCAAACCGGGGGAGGAAGGGTCCAGTGCAAAAATGCGCGTTATCACTCGCCGGACATTGGTATCGATGGTGGGATACCATTGATGATAAGCGAAACTGGCCACCGCCGCCGCAGTATATTTTCCAATGCCGGGAAGCTTTAGCAAAGCTTGGAAACATCTCGGCGTCTGGCCGCCATGGTCTTCCACCATCTTCCGGGCCGCTTTATGAAGATTTCTGGCCCGGTTGTAATACCCCAGTCCGCTCCAAAGCAGAAGCACTTCATCAAGGTCGGCTTCGGCCAACTTGTGGACAGTGTCAAACTTCTCCATCCATCGCTGGTAATAGGAGGTGACCGTATCCACCCTGGTTTGATGGAGCATCACCTCGGATACAAGGATCTTATAAGGGTCCTTCGTCCTCCGCCATGGGAGGTCCCTTGTGTTTTCCCGATACCAAACTCGTAGTAATTTTCGAAATCTGGGAATATTCAGTTCTTTATTTTTCAATTCTTTCATTGCCACATTGTAAGCGGAAATTATTTCTGGCAACAAATGGTATGGATGGATTCGGGCATTTTCGACAGGAGAGGTGAGGGAACCGGCAAAACCATCCAGGTGATTTTCACCAGCAATTCCACTAAAATAGACACTTGGTATAGAAGTATGTTGGCAATTCAGCGCAATTTTGGCGTAGCGTAGTGGTTTTATCCAAGTTTAAAGTGACTAAAGCTTAAGCGAATCAAAATTTAAGGCATTCCCCCCATGCGCCAAAATTTGTTTGTAAAATTTCTGGTTTTTCTCTTCCGGCGGATTCATGCTAAAAAGAGTCGCACGCAATCGGATGCCACCCCCTCTTCGAATATTTCCAGGGTTGCCATTGTTTGCACGGGAGGGGTGGGGGATATCCTGCTCTGCACCCCGGCCATCCGCGCCATCAAGGAGTCCTACCCTCAATGCCGCCTAACGGCCATTGTGCACCATAAGAGGATGGACATGCTGAAATTCCATCCCCTCATCGATG
>JAJDAS010000285.1 GCA_029261755.1 Nitrospinia bacterium | reverse complement strand
TCGGCGTCGTGTGGTTGCCTCGCATTTCCAATTTTACCGACTTTTCCCCATTAGCCCTGGAAAAGGATGTTTCGCTTTCTTTTTTGAAAAACCCTTTGGAAGCGGAAAACTATGACTGCCTCATTTTGCCCGGAAGCAAATCCACTCTCTCCGATGCCTTGCACCTTTCCAAGTCCGGTTGGTACGAAAAGATTGTAAAGTTTAAGGAAAGCGGAAAGGTGGTTGTGGGAATCTGCGGCGGATACCAGATGCTCGGTGAGAATATTTCGGACCCGCTAAAAGTGGAAGGAGATCTGGGAGAGGTTGAAGGCATTGGCCTTTTGCCTGTGGAAACCGAGCTTGAGACGGAAAAGACATTGAAGCGAGTAACGTACAAGATAATCTCTAATGGATTTTTACCTGATTCCATGAAAGAAGGGGAGGGGGTAACCGGCTATGAAATCCACATGGGGAAAACCAAACTCACGGGCCAGGCCAATAGCCTGGTGAATACGGAAGATCCTTCTCTTTGCATTACATCCGTGGACAACCTGGTGTTAGGAACTTACGTCCATGGTTTGTTCGACTCCGACCCATTCCGACGTGCTTTTATTAATCGAATTCGGAAGCAAAAGAGTTATGCTCCGCTCCCAAAGGGTTTGGCCTATCAAGAATTCCGGGAAGAACAGTTTGACGGTTTGAGAAAGTTGGTGGAAGACAATTTGGATATGGAAAGAATTCATGCTTGGGTTGATCTGCGACATACAGAATCAATGTGAAATGATAGGAACACCCGAAGCCTGGGCTATTCTTTTTGCCTTTTCTTTGGACCTGCTCTTGGGAGACCCCAAAGATTGGCCCCATCCCGTGCGCTGGATGGGAACCATGATTATCTGGTCAGAGAATTTCTGGAGGAAAACCATTGCCTCAGAATTTTGGGCAGGTGCGGGAATGGCCTTGTCTCTGGTTGTTTCTGTGTGGTTGGCTGCAAATATTTTCCTTCAAACCTTGATGCAGTTAGGGGAGGTTTTTTACTGGGCGGGCAGCGCTATTTTGATTTACTACTGTCTCTCCGTTAGGTCTTTGGCTGAGGGGGGGATGAGAGTTGCAAAAGCGCTGGGTTTAGGGGAGTTGGAGTCCGCCAGAAAGCAGTTGTCCGCAATCGTTGGACGGGATACGGAGTCTCTTGATACGGCAGGGGTTGTCCGCGCCACTGTGGAAACGGTTTCGGAGAATTTTGTGGACGGCGTTTTAGCTCCACTTTTTTTTGTGATTGTTGGAGGACCGGCTGCTGCTCTTGCCTACAAAGTGGTGAATACACTGGATTCCATGGTGGGTTACAAAAATGAGCGCTACAAGCGTTTTGGAACCTTCTCCGCCCGGCTGGATGATGTGGCCAACTTTATTCCCGCCCGGCTTTCTCTGTTTCCCATCGCCTTTTCCGCCATGCTCTGCAACAAATCTTCGCTAATGGCCATCAGGATGTGTCTTCGCGACGCACGCAACCACTCCAGTCCCAACTCCGGTTTTCCAGAGGCGGCCTTTGCTGGGGCTTTGAACCTCCGGCTGGGTGGTCCGAGCTTCTACAACGGAGTTTTAGTAGAAAAGCCCTTTATTGGAGAAGAAGAACAACCTCCACAGTGTGGAAAAATCAAAGAGGCCGTTTACCTGATGGTGGCTTCTTCTTTGGTGGCGGCTGTGGCGTGCATGCTGCTGATTGCCTAAGCGATGAGATAACCCGTATATCTTTTGTTACCAATGCCTAAAAACGTAGACCTCTTCATCACTAACGCCGCGCAAATCCTTACCATGGAGGAAGGACTGGGTTGTGTCGAGGATGGAGCCGTGGCGGTTCATGACAATAAAATAGTGGCTGTGGGCAAGTCGGCCGACCTGGAGAATCGTTATTCCGGGAAAGAAACAATCAATGCACGGGGAAAGGTACTTACTCCAGGCCTAATCGATTGCCATACTCATCTTCTCTTTTCCGGAACGCGGGAACAGGAATACCTGTCTCGTTTGAACGGAGCCTCCTATCTGGAAATCTTGCAGCAAGGGGGAGGCATCTTGAACACGGTGGAGAAAACGCGGGCCGCTTCCCCGCTAGAACTCCTACTGCATGGAGAAAAATGGCTCAAGGAATTTCTTTCCTTTGGGGTCACCACCGTGGAAATCAAGAGCGGCTACGGACTAAATTACGAGACCGAAAAGAAGATGCTGGAGGTGATTCAAACCCTAAAATCCAAAACCGCACAAGAGGTTGTTCCCACCTTTCTGGGCGCTCATGCCTTTCCATGGGAAGCCAAAAAGGAGCCGGAAAAGTACATCAAAGAATTGACGGAAAGGATGTTGCCCGACTTCCGTCATCTGGCGGAAAACTGCGATATCTTTCTGGAAAAGGGCGCCTTTTCTTATGCACAAGCCGACCTCATTTTGAGTGCCGCGAAAAAAGCAGGTTACCGGCTCAAAATCCACACCAATCAAATGAATTCACTGGGGGGGATGGAACTGGCTAAAAAGGTTGGAGCGCTATCGGTGGAGCATCTGGACCAACTTTCGCAGGAAGAGATGGATCTGTTGGCGGAAAGCGAGGCTGTGGCGGTCCTGCTGCCAGGGGCCTCTTTTTTTCTCCAGGAGGAGAATTGGGCTCCTGCCCGAAAACTACTGGATCACCATATTCCCGTGGCTCTTTCCACCGACTTCAATCCCGGCTCCTGCCCCTGTGCAAACCTCCACCTGATTATGAATCTGGCCGTGCAAAAACATGGAATGCTGCCGGAGGAAGCTTGGAGGGCCGTAACCATCAACGCCGCCAAAGCTCTGAGCAGAGAAAAGGAGGTGGGAACCTTAACTGTGGGGAAAAAAGCCCATCTGGTTTTGTGGAATATGCCAAATTACCTGTATCCATTTTACCATTTCGGGAAAAATTTCGTGGAAAAGGTTTGGGCATTACCCGGTAAATAATCAATGGAGTTATTGTAGTTGGTGCTAGTTCATCATAGAATGGAGTAAACTGTGCCAAGGAAACCTTTATTAGAAGGAGAAAAAATATGAGTAGTTTGAACATGGAACAAACGGTAATGATTGTGGATGATGATCTGGAAATCCTCAAGCTCCTTGAGCTGAAGATTAAGAGAGCCACCGCTTTTGACGTAATTGCGCTTTCCGATCCTTTGAAGGCTATCGATATTCTTAAAGAAAGAAATATTCTTCTGGTAATGACCGATATCAATATGCCCGGGATGACTGGTGTAGAGCTTTTAAAAGAGATATATGCTTTAAAAAAGGGAATTCAGGTGATTGTTATGACGGCAGGGACTACCACAATGAACTCTTTGGATTGTTTCCGGAACGGTGCCACGGACTTCCTTGTAAAACCTTATCAGGATAAACAAATCGTGGAAGTGGTGGATAACTGCCTGAAGCGCTTGAATAGATGGAAAGAGTTCATCTCCAGCAGAAAAGTTGGAGCTTCCATATGACGGTGGTAAAGTCCGTCAAGTGTCGAGTGACAAGTAACGCAAAAAACGAAGAGTGAAGGACGAACGCTTCGCTGGGACGAGGGACGAAAAAAAGCAGAAGACGGAACAACAGAGGATGGAGGACGGAGGACAGAAAAATAGAAAGCGAAGGACAAACTCTTAATGACTCAATGTTTTTTTATTTTTCTTTTGCCCCTCTCTTTTGCTCTTTTTCTCTTTGTGATATTTTTTTTAATCTTTTCTCCGCGTCCTCCGCGCCTCTGCGTTAAATTATGGGGTGTAGTTACAATAATTACTTGTTAATAAAACTTATGCGTACTGATTATAAAACGAGTTGAATGATTTTGAAAGGGGTGGAGTTAATTGTTATTGTATTTTTTTAAATACCCCCCCTGCATCTCCCCCCTCAAAATGAGGGGACTGAAAAATCGTTACCCTTCCACGATTCTTACTGAACAATCGTATTACAAATAATCCTACCTTCTTCGATGTTCGATGTTGGACGTTCGAAGTTCGACGTTAAATTTTTCAATGTTTTTCCCACTTCTCCCCGCTTTCCTTGAAAATCATGCCCATCCTGCATATAATCACACTTCTTCTTTTAATTTTTTAAAGGGAAATGCATTATGAAAATTCATGAATACCAAGCCAAGGAGATATTGAAAAGGCATGGAATTCCGGTCCCCAAGGGCAGCGTTACTCAGAATGCTGACGAGGCGGTGGAAATCGCGGAGGGGCTGGGAGATCTGGCAGTGGTAAAGGCACAGATCCATGCCGGTGGCCGGGGAAAGGGCGGTGGCGTGAAGCTGGCCAAGTCACCGGATGAGGCCAGAAGCGCAGCCCAGGATATTTTAGGGATGCAACTGGTGACCCATCAGACCGGTCCCGAGGGCAGGCTGGTGAAGACCATCCTCATCGAAGAAGGGATGCAGATCGAGAAGGAACTGTATTTGGGCATCGTCATGGACAGGGCGGCTTCCAAGCCCATAATCATGGCCAGTGAGGCCGGGGGCATGGATATCGAGGAAGTGGCAGCCGAGACCCCGGAAAAGATCCTGAAAGAGGTGGTGGACCCTTCCGTGGGCATCATGCCCTATCAGGCCAGGAGGTTGGCCTTCGGACTGAACATGCAGCCAGCCATCATCAAGCTGGCCGTTCCTTTCATCATGAAGCTCTACAACGCCTTTGAAAAAGAGGACTGCGCCATGTTGGAAATCAATCCCCTGGTGATCACCGGCGATGGACGTCTGCTGGCATTGGACGCCAAAGTCAGTTTTGATGACAACGCCCTCTATCGGCATAAGGATACCGTGGAGTTGCGGGATCTGGACGAGGAAGACCCTCTGGAGGTGGATGCCTCCCGCTACAATCTGAACTACATCAAGCTGGACGGAAATATCGGCTGTATGGTGAACGGCGCCGGGCTTGCCATGGCCACCATGGATATCATCAAGCTGTCGGGCGGCGAACCGGCCAATTTTCTGGACGTAGGCGGTGGGGCCAATGAGGAGATGGTGGAAAACGCTTTTAGAATACTTCTCTCCGACGAACATGTGCAAGCCGTTTTGATCAACATCTTTGGGGGAATCCTGCGTTGCGACATCCTGGCGGATGGTGTGGTGAAGGCTGCGAAAAAGCTGGATGTGAAGGTCCCCATCGTCATTCGAATGGAAGGAACCAACGTGGAAAAAGGACAAGAAATCCTGAGTGAATCGGGATTGGATTTTATAGTAGCCAAAGGAATGAAAGACGCTGCGGAAAAAGTCGTTGCCGCCGCCGGGAAAGGAGGCGCACAATGAGTGTTTTAGTCAATAAAGATACCAAACTCATCGTACAGGGAATCACCGGAAAAGAGGGTACTTTCCACGCCACGCAATGTCTGGCCTATGGGACCCAGGTTGTAGGCGGCGTTACCCCAGGCAAGGAAGGTCAAAAAGTAGAAGGCGTTCCTGTCTTCAACACCGTTTCCGGTGCTGTGGCAGCCACCGGGGCCAACGCTACCGTGATTTTCGTTCCGCCTCCCTTCGCAGGAGACGCCATTTTGGAGGCATTGGACGCAGGCGTAGAGTTAATTGTCTGCATCACCGAGGGAATTCCCACCTTCGACATGGTGAAGGTGTTCAAAGAACTAAAAAATAGTTCTTCCAGGCTCATCGGACCCAACTGTCCGGGAATCATCACCCCCGGCCAATGCAAGATCGGCATCATGCCCGGCCACATCCATAAAGAGGGCAGGGTAGGGGTGGTCTCCAAGAGCGGTACCCTCACCTACGAGGTGGTGGGACAACTCACCGGGATGGGAATAGGACAGTCTACCTGTATAGGTATCGGCGGAGACCCCATCATCGGGACCAACTTCGTGGACGCACTCCAGCTTTTTCAGGATGACCCGGACACCGACGCCATCTGCATGATCGGCGAGATCGGCGGCACCGCAGAAGAAGAGGCCGCAGAATACATCAAAGAGCACATTAAGAAGCCTGTAGTTGGTTTTGTGGCTGGACAGACCGCTCCTCCGGGCAGAAGAATGGGCCACGCGGGCGCCATCATCGCAGGCGGCAAGGGTACGGCGGATGAAAAGATGAAGGCCATGGAAGCGGCCGGAATCAGCGTCTGCAAAAGCCCTGCGGATTTGGGAGAGACCATTAAATCCGTTCTGTAGGGCTGAAATGGTGGAGTGCTGGAGTATTGGAATAATGAAATGATGGAGTGGTGGAAGAGAGGAATATTCTCTCTTCCCACCATTCCAACCTAACCTCCACCCCCTGCTTATGCCGTAAATTTAAACAAAACCTACCTTCAATCTAAAATCTGAAATCAAAAATCTAAAATATTTATTCTTAGGTTTTTCAACCTCCCATGTCCAAAAACCTCTCCTTATTTTCTATTACTTTCTTAACGCTTACTCTTGTAGGTATTCTGCATTGGAAGCCTGCTTCCGCCTATGAACCGGAGAACCATGCCCTGGCAGTCCAAAAACTTCAGGCAAAGCTGGAAAAACAACCGAACGACCCTACTTTATTGTGGAACCTGGCCCGATACCACTACTTACTGGGAAATGAGGTTGACTCGAAGAAGGAGAGCTTGAAGGGCTACCTGACTTGTCAGGAGTATGCAAAAAAAGCCATTGCCGTCAAGGAGCAATCGGTGGAAGCCCACTATTTTCTGGGAATTTGCTATGGAAAAGAGGGGAAGGTAGGAGGGATCTGGAATGGCCTTGGTGTGCCGAAAAAGATCAGGAAGGAGATGACACGTGTGTTGGAATTGGACCCGGCTTATTCGAATGCAGGTGCTTATAGAGCCCTGGGCAGAATGTCATACAAACTTCCTGGGTTATTGGGTGGAAGCGTTAAAGAAGCTCGTGATTATTTGCAGGAGGCGGTGCGGCTTGCTCCGAACTTTTCCACCAATCGCCTTTTCCTGGCTGAGGTTTACCTCCACAAAAAGGAATATGACCTGGCTTGCAAGGAGTTGGTAGCTTTACAAAACTTACCTTACCATCCCAGCAGAGAAGAAGAGGTGATGAAGGAAAGAGAAAAGGCGAAGAAGCTAATGAAGAAGGTCCCAGGCAAAATCAGGAAGAAATACGAGGCTGCACATGCTAAGCCACACCATGTGGCTAAGGGGATGGGGCAGTAAGGAGTAAGCAGTAAGGGTGAAACTTTTTTTTAACGCCAAACATCGAACGTCCAACATCGAACATCGAAGAAGGTAGAATTCTTTAAAAACAATATTTCCTTGCGGGCTCCACAGCCCTCGGATAAAGTCTTAGCTGCATACCACGTCTGTTACCGAGGGACAATGGAGCCAGCGTCAGTCTTTAACCCTGAACATTGAACCTTATTATTTACAAAAAACCTACCTTTTTCGATGTTCGGCGTTCGATGTTGGATGTTCAGTCTTTTTCTCCTTTTTCGATGTTCGATGTTAAATCTTTTCCCAAGCTTTACACATGCCTCGTTCCATCAATCCCTACCTGAGCAACATTCCTTAACCCTCGAATAACCAACAAGCCGTCGAGTGTCCCACCTCAACCTCTTTCAGAGGTGGTTCTTCCGTTTTACACCGATCCATCACCTGCTGGCAACGAGTGCTGAATCGGCATCCTGTGGGGAAGTGGAGGGGATCCGGGACCGTGCCTAAAATGGGCGTGAGTTTCTCTTTTCGGCCCGGCTTGGGAATGGAATTCATGAGCCCGATGGTATAGGGATGTTTGGGACTTTTGAACAAGGTATGGACATCGGTCTCCTCCACAATCTTTCCAGCGTACATCACCGCCACATGGTCCGCGATATCCGCTACCACTCCCAGGTTGTGGGTGATCAGCATGATCCCCATTTGCGTTTCTTCCCTTATTTTGCGGATCAGGTCCAGAATCTGCGCCTGGATGGTCACATCCAGGGCCGTGGTGGGTTCATCGGCGATAAGAATTCGTGGGGAGCAGGATAGGGCCATGGCGATCATCACCCTCTGTTTCATTCCACCGGACATTTCATGGGGATACCGATGAATCTGGTCCGTGGGTGAAGGAATCCCCACCTTGTGAAGAAGCTCCACTACCTTCTTCAGCGCCTCTTCCTTTCCAATCTTTTGATGGCAGATCATGGCCTCCGCCACTTGGTCCCCAATGGTGAAGACAGGGTTCAGGGAGGTCATGGGTTCCTGGAAGATCATGGAAATGTCGTTGCCCCGCAACGAATGCATCTGGTTGAGGGGCAGCTTGAGCAAATCCCGCCCGCCGAAAATGACCTCGCCGCCCTCGATGCGGCCGGGCGGCGTGGGCACCAGGCGCAGAATGGAAAGGGCCGTGACGCTCTTGCCGCAACCGCTTTCGCCCACCACGGCCAGCGTTTTCCCCGCCGGCACGTCGAAAGACACGTCGTCCACCGCGC
>JAJDAS010000284.1 GCA_029261755.1 Nitrospinia bacterium | reverse complement strand
CTTTGCTCTTCCCCTCCTTGCGAAGGGGGATACAGGGGAGGTCTTTAAAAAACTCTACATTTAAGAAAAAAAATGACTCAATTTAGGTTTATCACTAATTAGTGCCTGAACGAAAACCTCAATTTGAGGATATAATGAGCGAGGTTTGTAGTTCCGTCTTTAGACGGACCTCTTGTTTTTAAAAGGAAAAAGTAGCCGCCTGAAGGCGGAACTACAAACAGGATAAACCAGAAAACAGGGTTTTCGGTCATGCACTAATTAGACAGATAGACAGCTCTCGGCCTTGTTTTCCGTGGGTCCCATTTTTTTTTCATCACCAGAAAGTCCTTTCCCAGCTTCATGGGGGCCTTAATCCCAAGCAAGTTGAAGTATTCTTGCTGCATCGGGTTCACGTTGGTTACCTTCGGAAAAACTTTAGTCCTGTCTTCTTTTTCAGAAAACTTTACTTTATATTTTACCAACTTTACTTTGTCTATCTCTTCCAAGGGAGCTGTAACAGCCTTCGTCTTGAGATGATTTATTTCAAAAATCCTTTTTAGTAAAAGGGCCAGAATACAAATAAACACATGATCTCTGACCCTGACTTCCAGCCAGTGCCTTACGGGCCTGATATCTACAAAGTTTTTAAGGTCATCAAATAACATCTCTACTTCCCTAAGGTTCTTGTAGGAATCAACCACCTTCGACGCTTCCATATCACGTCTATTCGTTAAAAGGGTAAAAATCCCATCTAACTTTTTTTCACTATTGATCTCTGGTTGATTTAACTTAAAACCGAGAGCCTTTTGGGATTTATTGTCTCTTGTAATATCAAAGAACTTCCTGAATTTAGCCCTATGCCCTTCGAATGTATTGTTAACCCTTTTTCCGTTTCAATAGTATCGCGTTTTTCGTTTTTTTCAGAAAACAAACCTTCCAATTCCTTGGATATCTTCAAAATATATTCTTCTCTTTTTCTCTGGGCAGCTTGTTTTCGTTCCTCATTTAAACAAATAACGTATCGCAGCTCATTGTCGAAATCGCCGTTATACTTATTGATTGTCCTGTTTATTTTTTGGATAGTTTTGGAATCGATGCTGGGGAAAGCTTTCTTTATAACTATCTTGAAATTTTTGGAATCCAGTTCTTTTTTGAGACTTTTTATCTCATGAGCTACAACGGAGAAATTTTCTTCGCAAACCTCGAATTTATTTTCCTTAAGGATTTCCCGGACCTTCCAGAGTAAAAAGTCTTTTGTTTTGATCCATTTCTCTTGGATCTTTAACCCTTGGTGGCTCAGGCAGCCTTCGCCCATAAAATTTTCTTCAGAAAAAAGCATCTTGCAAACCCCATCCTGCCGGTTTTTCACACCCATAACATAACCAAAACCCTCGCCTATGATTTTATCCAGGTTCAATTTGCTTATCATCCCCCGGTCGCCTACAAATACCGTCTCTTCTATAAAATATTCTTTTTTTAACTTATCTACAACTTCCTCCACAGTGGTTTCATCCTTTGTGTTTCCCTCAAAGACGTAATGTTTGAGGGGATAGCCTTCATAAGAAGTTACGACCCCAATGACTACCTGAACTTTGTCCGGCCTATTATCTCGGCTGTATCCGTTCTCGCTTATGGGGCAAGCGTCGCCATGGAAAAAAGTTGAGGTGATGTCGTAAAAAGTAAGCTTCACATTGACACTAAAAAGGCTTTGAAGCTTCTCAAATATGGCCAGTTCCAAGCTGTCTTTGATTTTCAACAACTGGTCCATGCTTCTGTAGAAATAGTTCACATCTAGGGCCAAGGCGCTATATCCCTTCATTTCCTTGTAGCACGTGGTCTCTACCCAGCGGCTGGCCCCAAGTTTGCTCAATGGAGCTACCAGCCTGTTGACCACCATCATCTGGACATATTTTGCTACTTCCAGTTTCACGCTATGATCTCTTAAACTCACCTGCTGCTGAATAATGCGTGAGTCGCAGGTACACTGGGCTCAGTCCATATAAACGGTGAGGTTCATGAAGTGAACTGAATCCTACCTGTGCGAGTCCGTTCTCGTACAGAAGTCGTTGCACGAACCTCGGTTTTTTTTCCCGGGGGTATGTAGCCAGGCTAGTCGGGTAACCGGCTCTCTCGAAGGGGCCAGGCAACGATACTCCGGGAGGTGTCACGTTTCGGCCTACCATGATGCGCCAACCTCCACTATTGGGTGAAGCGTTGAGGCTTGATAAGCCTTTCTTCCACGGAAAGACGGTTACTGGGGGAGGATCATCGGGGTGATTGGTGGCATCGCCTGGAGAAAATGGCACGATGTACTGACCGACGAGGACCCGCGTGGTTCCTTTATTAGGGATAAGCTTGGACTATAAGGCTACGCCGAAATGTCCCTGTTACGCCACGTACGAGCACGGAGCCGTCTCCGGTTCTTGCTCCTTAAGGGTCTACAGCGTGTTCGGAGGAGTCCCAGCAGGGACAAAAGGACACACCTGACAGAGTGGGGAAAACCACTCTGGCTGCAAGGGGATAGCTAGCGCGAAGGCTGAAGGTCGGCTCAGGTCTTCCCCTCCTATTCCGGGAAAAGCTTTCGCTTGCTAAAGACGTCCTCAATGTTGTCAGAGAGGCTACCTTCAGTGTCAAAACGTTAGGAGATTCAGCAGTGAAGATAGTACCCAAGAAGTTCAAAGTCCACTCTCTTACCGGACGAATTACCCCTGAGTTGATGCGGGCGGCTTTCAAAGCCGTTAAGAAAAACAGGGGGGCGGCTGGTCTGGATAAAGTCTCTGTGGAGATCTACGAGAAAAATCTCGAAGAAAATCTCAACAGCCTTATGAAAGACCTCAAAACCCGCTCCTATCAGCCTATTCCTCTCAGAAGGGTATATATTACGGAAAGAAAGGACAAAGTTCGACCTCTCGGCATTCCTGCGGTTCGATGCAGGGTGGCGCAGGAAGTCGTAAGACAACTGCTCAGCCCTATCTTTGAACAGCAATTTCACAATGATTCCTACGGCTTCAGGCCCGGACGCAACTGCCATATGGCAATTGAGCAAGTTTTGCAATACGCTCAACAAGGCTACAAGTTTGTTGTGGATGCAGATATCAAAGGATTCTTTGATAACATCTCACAGAAACTCGTCATGGACCTTGTTGCAGCCGAGATCGCTGATGGAAACATTTTGGGGTTGATTAAGAAATTTCTCAGGTCTGGCGTTATGGAAGACGGGGCGATTAAACCAACAAGGAAAGGGACGCCGCAAGGTGGTGTCATCTCACCTTTGCTGGCTAACATCGTCCTCAATTACCTGGATTGGCAATTAGAAGCCAAAGGGTATAAGTTTGGGCGGTACGCCGATGACTTCGTCGTAATGTGCAAATCCGAAACCCAGACGGAAGAGGCCCTCCACTTGGTAAAGAACACCATAGAGGAACTGGAATTGGAACTCAGCCCGGAAAAGACGAAAATTTCACGTCTTTCCCAAGGGTTTGAGTTCCTTGGATTCTTTATATCCTCCGGAACCAAAAAGATGCGTCCCAAGGCGGAAGAGAAATTCAAGTCAAAGATCAGAACGTTGACAAAGCGGTGTCACAACCTGGGCGCCAAACTCATTGAGAAACTAAACCGAGTTATACGCGGGACGGTGAATTATTTTCATCCCCGGTTTGCCACCAACATCACCCAGTTTACAAGACTGGACAGTTGGGTTCGTAAGCGTCTCAGATGCATGAAGTATAAACGCAGCTGGCACACTGACAACCGGAGGATGAAAAATAAATACCTTCACCGACTCGGATTGCTGAGTTGTAGGGATCTCTGTCTTGCTGCCAAAGAACGTTAATGAGACTCCCCTCTTGCGGGGCAATATGTCGGGGGCCGCCCAGTGTGAGAAAGATACATGCTGGTAAATATGGGGAATTAACCTCATTGCGACAACGGGGAGGGGCTGGCTTCGGCCTGCCTCTTGCCCACTTACGGTGATTTTATTCTTTTCCGGTTTTTTCCTTGGCTTCCTGCATTCCTTAGCTAAATTATTATATTCTCAAAAAAAACCTTGACAAATGAATCGGTATTTAGTACGTTGTTATCGCTATGACGGATAATCAGCAAAATATCGATCATTTTGACGTAGTTGTTGTGGGAGCGGGCCCTGCCGGATTGAGCGTGGGGGCTGAACTGAGCAACGAGTTCAAGGTCCTCATCGTAGACAAAAGAGACAATCCCGGTCCCGGGGAGTCCGAATCCCAAGCTGCTGCCGCACAATCCGATCCCATCCCGAAAAACGAGGTAATTACCAACGAACCTACCAAGACCACAAAATCCTGGTTCGTCCCCCTGGACTCGGTGCAGGACAATGATGATTTGTGGAAAGAATATATCGGCTATAAAAAAGAAGAGCCCCATGAGTTGAAGTCCAACCAGTCCCTGGCCTATGGCGGCGTAAGGAGATTCCTGGCGAAAACTTTTTCAGGAGAGACCAAGGGCAATGAGGACGCTTACGACCTGGACTGGAAGCAGAAACTCTTTACGCACGATACCTATCCCCATGGTGATGCCTATCCATATATCGAAGAAAGCCGGATTTTTGACCACTGGAGGGAAATTGTTGAGGAAAACGGTAAAAAAAACGGTTCCAAAATAGTTTACGACCATTTTTACAGGGACCACCATTTGAAAGATAAGCAGGTTGCCGTGGCTTTCCTGAAAAAGAAGAGTGACAACGCCGGCATCGGCGAATGCGAACTGGTCACCGTGACATGCAGACTCGTCATCGACGCTTCGGGAGTGGACTCCGGCTTGTTGAAGGATTACGAGAGAAAACCCAACAAGGTGTACTGGTGGTCCGTTTACGGTTGCTTAGCA
>JAJDAS010000283.1 GCA_029261755.1 Nitrospinia bacterium | reverse complement strand
TTTTGAGGAGGTGGACTTTCAAGGCAAAACTTTTGACCTTATCTTGATGGGAGATATAATTGAGCACACGGAGGATCCACAGCGGTTTCTAAAGATCGCCAGAGAACTCCTGGACTCGAACGGCTTGCTTATTGCCAGCATACCGAATATTAGGAACTTCAAGGTTTTATGGAACCTGGTAATTCACGGGCGTTTTGAGTACCAGGACGAAGGCATTCTGGACCGTACCCACCGATGGTTTTTCACCAGGAGGGAGATTGAAGAACTGTTTCATGATACCGGCTACCGAGTCCTTGTAAACGAAGTGGAGAAATTTGAAAAGAAGGCATTGCTTGCCCATAGATTGAGCTTAGGGATGCTTGACGATTTTCTGACCGCTAAATTTTATATTCGTGCAAAAAAAAGATAACCAAACTGTCATCATTATCGTTCACTTTGGAGACCGCTCTTTCACCATCGAATGTGTTAAGTCACTCGAAAAGGAAGAAAGGCCAACTATCGTTGTAGACAATGCTTCGGACGAAAAACTCCGAAAACTGTTATCACCTTATTCTTGGGTTACATACACTGATCCCGGCAAAAACCTTTTTTATGGTGGTGGCATGAATTGGGGAATGGAAAAAGCAGCCTCCCTTTACTCCCCGGATTATTTTTTTTTATTGAACAACGATACGGTTGTCGCTCCCGGAACCGTTCAAGCCATGGAAAAAAAAATGGAGGAAGTCCGGGACGCAGGCATCATAGGTCCTCCCATTTATTATGAAGATGGCAAGACTCTATGGATCACGGGAGGAACGGTGGATCTTCGAAAAGGGTTTCCCAAATACACCGCTACAACAAAACCTGGTGTACGTGATTTTATCTGCGGCGCGGCCATGATGGTTCGCGAGAAAGCCATAAAAAACGTTGGGGGGTTTGATTTGGACTTTGGCATGTACGCGGAAGATGTGGACCTGTCGTTGCGATTCAGGTCCAAAGGTTGGGAGTCGTATTTTTTTCATGCAGGGAAGGTCGTCCACGTGGGATCAGCTTCATCAGGCAGTCAATATGGAAAGCTACAGTCCTATTACCGTTGGCGTAATCGCCTGATGATTGTTTTTAAAAATGGCAATTTTCTTGAAAAATTAAGTACACTGATTTGGATGGGACCAGTTATTTTGCGAGATACCTTCCTCTATCTGCGTTCCAATAAAAAGAAAGAGTTGTCCTACTGCTGGGCCGGGTTACTGGGTAAAAAAATGCCATGACAATAGGTAAGTCTTCGGTTAGAGTTGCCTCGGAAAGTCTTTCGAGATTCGCAGGCCTGGCCCTTACTCTGGGAATTTCAAGAGCTTACGGCGTCGAGAATTTCGGTATCTACAGCGTCTGTATGGTTGTGGCCATGGGAGTGGTTTTGCTCTCGGACTTCGGTTCGGGTCTGCATCTCACAGGCCATCTGGGCGGGGAACCGAATCAAGTAAACCGGCGCTTCCACCTGATTGCGCCCATACGTTTTTTAGTGGGAATTGTGGGAGCTACGTTCATCTGGCTCTTCTTCTACTTTGGTCATTATAGCCCAACCTGGCTTTATATTTTAGGCGCTCTCCTAATCTGGCAAACATGCATCGGCTGGGTAGAGTTCATAGGTTATGCTTTCCTCGCCACAGGCAGGGTTTGGCAGGATGCTTCCATCAAATTTATCGCTAAGATCCTTGTCTCTCTCGGCGTCCTTTTCCTTGCAATCAAAAAGGTTGACTTCACCACCACCCTTTTCCTGGGGTCTATTGCCGCAGTCGTGGGCGCTGTGATCGCAATTACCCTTTATTACAAACATTCCCCACGATTGCCCTTTGGGGGAGTGAAGGAAGAGTGGAAGGACCTCTGGTCCCAGTGCAGTCCCCTGCTTGTTGGTTCTCTCGCCACTTTTATTTGGGCGAGGAATGACATCCTGATTTTGCAATGGTACGGCATTGCTGTCGAAGAAATCGGCTGGTACGGAGCCGTTGTCAGACTTCAAGACATGATGCTGCTTATGGTGATTTTCTTCATGGAAGCCTTCATTGTGAAGATGAGCGCCATGTTCAGTAAAAGGGACCCACGTTTAAAAAAATATTGGGTTCTTGCATTAGTGGGATATGGAGGGATAGGGCTTTTCCTATTACTAATAGTAAGCTTAGCTCCTTCGCAATGGATGGGACTTTTATTTGGGGCCGGGTTTTCAGAGGGAGGTTGGATATTAGCTTTGTGGGCATATAGAATCCCTCTTTCCTTTCTCAGGCTCACAGCGCAATATGGCATGCTTGTGGTTCATGGGCAAAAGGAGTCTGCTCAACTGGTAGTAACAGCCATGATCGTTGGCATCATAGCCAACCTCAGTGCTGTTTCGTTTTTTGGGACTAGAGGAGCCATCGTGTCAGGCGTGGCCATAGAATTTTTGTTAGCTATCTCTACCATCTTTTTACTTTTCAAAAAGTTAAAGTGTGGAAAGCGGGGAAATGCATGAAATCAAGCTTCTATTTTGCATTGCGCTCTTTATGGTGGAGGCATATCAAAGGACCCCTAAAAGGAAATACTTTCTCAACCGGACTTTGTTTTTCTTGCGGCCAAAAGAGCTATTTCATGTATTCCCATGAAATAAAAGATACGAACATTCAGATAGGGTCGGATGGGGGGCTTTCGGAAGAATTTATGGCTGCGGCGGCGGAAGACGAAAATCATTGTTGCACACTTTGCATGAAGAACCGCCGAACCAGGACCCACGCTAAAGCCGTATTGGAAACCATGGAGTGTAAGAGTCAGGAAGAGTTTGCTCATAAACTAAAGCAACAAAACCTGTGCATTCTGGAAGCCGCTCATGAGTCCATATTTTTTTCAACGACTCCTTTGCCGGTAAAAAACTACATCCTGTCATGCTTTTTTGGTCCGGAACTAAAATCAGGCTCCATTATTAAAAACCGAAGGCATGAGAACCTTGAAAGCTTGTCTTTTGAAAACGCATCACTGGATATGGTCATTACCTCTGCTGTTCTGGAGCACGTCAATAATCTGGAATCGGCCTTCAAAGAGATTCACAGGGTACTGAAGCCTGGAGGGTCTCATATCTTTGCGGTTCCTATTGACAGCAAGTTAAAATGTTCCAGAAGGCGCGCCGAATTGCGAAACAATGAAACCATCAACCTTTTTCCTCCTATATTTCATGGAGATACGCTTCTGGATAAAAAAATCTTGGTTTATCATGATTTTGGAGCAGATTTCGCAAAAATGGTTAATGATTATGGCTTTAAGATCCAACCTTTTTCTCAAACAGACTCGGGTCTTTTCGGCGTCCCTATTTTCATGAGCAAAAAAATCTAATCCTTGTATAAAGATTGGAAAGGTAAAATATATGCAACTGGTTAATAAGGAACTGGTGGAGATCCTTTCGAAGGCAATCGATTTGCCGGAACCCATATACGAATTCGGCTCCTTCAGAGTGGAGGGGCAGGAAGAGTTTGCCGATCTACGTCCCTTCTTCCCCAACAAGGAATACATAGGTTGCGACGCAAGACAAGGCTTGGGAGTGGATAAGGTCTTGGACATCCATTCCATTGATGTTGCAACTAATTCTGTCGGTTCTATTATTTGTATCGATACCTTTGAGCATGTAGAGTTCTTTTGGAAAGGAATGGAAGAGTTTCATCGCATCTTGAAGGAAGACGGAGTTCTATTGCTCACCTCCGTTATGAAGTTTCCCATTCACGACCACCCATCGGATTATTGGAGGTTCACGCCGGAAGCCTTGAAAAGCTTGACCAAACAATTCAAAACAAGAATAGTATGTAGCATTGGGGAACCGGACTTTCCAACGGTGGTCTCGGCAATATGTTTTAAGAGCAGCTTAGATCCTTTGAAAGAAAGCCGGCTGAGGCTGAAACTTGATGGTTGGAAAATGAAATGGGATAAAAAAAATATTCGTGACCATTACATTCAACAAGTAAAAGACCTGGCCAAGAACATCCTCTTTCTACTATCAAGACGGTAACCGCTTCTCCAGTCCAAGAATACCTCCCAATATTTATTAATAATCGTGGCCTATATGAAACCTAAATTATCCCAAATCGTTTTTATAGCGATTTTTGCAGTTGCATTTCTAAATTTACTCACGTTACAAACGGTGCACGCCCAGGAGATGAAATCCACCAAATCCTGCGAGAAAAAAAAACCAAACTGGTTTGCCGGAGTAAAGAAGGACCTGCAAAACAGAGAATATCATGCAAGCTATAACCGGCGTGGTCTGCAAGCCCCCAACCGTTGGCATAATATCAGGACTTATTTTGACAAGCATGGCCTAAGGATAGTGAACCGCAATTATGATAACAGGCCAGATCTTCTTCGCTTGCAACTTGCTTCTATGGGTGGAAATAGCAGCGACTCCACTGCGAGACAACCCGCCCACACCATCAAACCTGATGGAGACAAAGTAGAAATATTCAGGGAAAACATTTATGAATGGTATCGGAACAGCAAAGCCGGCTTAGAACAAGCTCTTGCCATCACCACACCACCCACCAACAAAAAATCGCAGGAACTTCGGTTAACAGTTAAAATATCTTCCGCCACTGCGGCCATGAGAGGTGAAACAGTCGCTTTTACATCTTCATCGGGAAGAAAACTAAGATATGGGGATCTTGTAGTATTGGATGCTAATAAAAAACAAGCGCCTGCCAGGTTTGCCGTCTCTGATAAAACAACGCTCCATATTATTATTGATGATAGTAACGCCGCCTATCCGTTGATGATGAAAGCTCTTATTTCGTCCACAGTGGATTCAATGCTGGAGGGAAACCAGAAAAACGCTCATTTGGGTTACAGCGTTTCAGGTGCCGGAGACGTTAACGGCGACGGATTTGCAGACGTCATCGTCAGCGCCCCTTATTTCGATAGCGGTGAAGTTGACGAAGGCGCTGTGTTTGTGTATTACGGTAGCAAGTCCGGTATTTCAAACCCCGCAAATGTGGTCATTGAGTCCAACCAGGCAGGCGCTTTTTTCGGAACAAGTGTTTCCGGCGCGGGCGATGTAAACAGTGATGGATTTACAGATATCATAGTAGGCACTATGCAATATAGCGATGATTCCACTCGCAATGGAGCGGCCTTCATTTATCACGGAAGCACCTCGGGAGTTTCCAACATTGCAGCCGCTACTATCAAAACCAGTTATAAAAATGCACATTTCGGCATAAGCGTATCCAGCGCTGGAGATGTGAATGGTGATGGGTTCGCCGATGTAATAGTTGGTGCCGACGCCTATAGTAACGCGAAAGGAGCAGCCTTTGTTTATCATGGTTCTGCCTCCGGCGTTTCCACCACACCTGCGGCAATTCTTAAATCCGACCAGGAAGATGCTCGTTTTGGCGCAAGCGTTTCCAATGCTGGGGATGTGAATGGAGACAAGTATGATGATATTATTATCGGTTCATGGTTATACGATAATGGAGAAATGGATGAAGGGGCCGCCTTTCTTTACCTCGGCGGGCCCACCGGAGTTTCCACTTCTTCCTCAGTTATCATAGAATCTAACCAAATAGGCGCACATTTGGGTATTAGTGTCTCCAGCGCTGGAGATGTTAATGCGGATGGTTTTGCGGATGTTGTCGTTGGTTCCGAACATTATGACAATGGTGAAACTGATGAAGGACAAGCCTTTGTGTACCATGGATCGGCCTCCGGTATTTCCAATACCCCCTCTGCGAAAATGGAATCTAACATGGCAAATGCCTGGTTTGGAGGGAGCGTTTCCGGCGCCGGTGACTTGAACGGTGACGGATATGATGACGTAATAGTTGGTGCTCACGCTTATAAGAAGTACAAAACCTATAAAGGACTCCCTTATATTTATGATGAAGATTTTGAAGGAGCACTCTTCATCTATCATGGTTCCGGGACCGGTCTTTCCAGCACCCCTGTGGCTGTTGTTGAATCTAACTGGAGATACACGTTTTTTGGCAATAGCGTTTCCGGGGTAGGTGATTTGAATGGTGACGGATTCGATGATCTTATCGTAGGAGCATCGAGTTACGAATACTTTGAAGCTAATGAAGGAGCCGCCTTTGCATATTATGGCAGTGCTTCCGGCATTCCTACCAGGGCAAATCCATCCATAGAAGCCAACTACCTAATGACGCAATTTGGAATTAGTGTGTCCAACGCGGGCGACGTAAACAAGGATGGCTATGATGACGTCATCGTAGGCGCTATGTTGTACGATCATGGTGAGCCAAATGAGGGAGCTGCCTTTGTATACCACGGCTCTGCGTCAGGCATTTCCTATACCCATTCAGCCATGGTAGAATCCAACCAGACAAACGCAAACATGGGACAAAGCGTATCCGGGGCAGGTGACCTTAACGGAGATGGCTATTCGGATGTCATCGTTGGCGCCTGGTTATACGATCATGGGGAGGTGGATGAGGGTGCTGCCTTTGTCTACCACGGCTCTGCGTCAGGCATCTCCTATATCCCCTCCGCCATGGTGGAATCGAATCAGGCAAATGCAAATCTCGGCAGAAGCGTATCCGGGGCGGGTGATCTTAACGGAGATGGCTATGCGGACATTATTGTAGGCGCTCCTGAATATTCCTTAGAGTCACCCCATGAAGGAGCAGCCTTTGTGTACCATGGCGGCGTATGCGGTATCGTTTCAAATTCCAACCCTGGAAATGCTAACGCAGTAATTGTCGCTGACCAGAAAGATGCATTGTTAGGCATAAGTGTATCCGGGGCTGGAGATGTTAATAAAGATGGGTATTCAGATGTGCTCATAGGCGCACCTCGTTATAGCAATGGCGAAAATGAAGAAGGAGCTGCTTTTGCCTTTCACGGGTCAGCATCCGGAATCATTTCAAAAGGAAAACCGGAAAATGCTAATACAATGTTAGAGTCGAATCAGGAAGGTGCTTTTTTGGGCATGAACGTCTCCAGCGCAGGTGATGTGAATGGCGATAGTTATGCCGACATTATTATTGGAGCTGAAGCATACGACAACGGCGAAACAGATGAGGGTGGCGCATTTATCTATCATGGCGGTCCAACTGGCATCTCCACCATTCCTGCTTCGAAGCTTGAGTCCAACCAGGCGGACGCATTTTTTGGGAATAGTGTTTCCGGTGCGGGTGATGTGAATGGCGATGGATATGGAGATGTCGTTGTAGGCGCTGACTGGTATCACAACGGTTCATTTCAGGAAGGAGGAGCCTTTCTTTATCATGGCTCCAGCTCTGGTGTTGTGAGGAAGGGAAATCCGTCTAATGCCGATGCCACATTCGATGCAAACCAGACAAGAGCATTCTTTGGGAGTAGCGTTTCCGGGGCAGGTGATGTGAATGGTGATGGTTATGCAGATGTCATTATCGGCGCTTTTTCATATTATAATGATCTATTCCGTGAGGGGGGAGCTTTTGTATATCATGGCTCAAAATCCGGGATTTCAGTGGAGCCATCGGCAGATATGAATTCGACTATAAAAGAAACCCGAAATGCCAGATAAGGAACAGCATAACCAAACAAACCTAGGAGACTTCCTTTGAACATTGCCATGGACATCCGAACTATCAACAAGCCAAAGTCGGGGGTTGGTTACTACGTTTCCAACTTGCTTGAAGAAATTATAAGGGCTGACAATTTAAACCAATACTGTTTGATATCCAACGATGGCAAGTTAGAGTTAAAATTGAGCAACTTCAATTACTACAAAACTTGGATTTCCAACGAGAACCATATCGTTGGAGATCTTTGGGAAAACCTCTTACTGCCTGTCTTTTTGAGGCAAAAAAACATCGATGTTTTCCATGGTCCTGCTTTTATGATTCCCATGCTAACCGGAAACTTTCGCACCGTAGCCACGATTTACGATATCGTTGCCTACATCCATCCGGAAACAGTTCCTCGTAAGTATGCGCTCTACATGAAGGTGCTCATAAAAATGGCGGCCAAACGAGCCGACAAGGTAATCACAACCTCTCTTTCCACAAAAAATGATCTTGTTAAAAGGCTAAACGTGCCGGAGAAGAATATTCAGGTTATTTATGGCGCCGCAACGAAAATGTTTGCCCCATTGGATTCAGAAGAACAACGAACGGAAATTAAACGCAAATTTGGTATTCGTGATAAATACATGTTTTTTGTCGGCAACCTGGAGCCAAGAAAGAATCTGGTTCGGTTGATGGAAGCGTTCCATCACGCTTCACAGAAACTGGGTGAGGATTATCAGTTGGTTATTTGCGGAAAGAACGGATGGCTGTACAAGGATATTTTCAAGACCTATGAAAGATTAAAGGGAAACCAGGACATTATTCTGACCAATTACGTGGGTACCCAAGATCTCTTGAGCCTTTATCAAGCTGCTAACATGTTCGTCTTTCCCACGCTGTATGAGGGGTTTGGGCTGCCACCTCTAGAGGCCATGGCTTGCGGAGTTCCGGTGATTACCTCCAATTTGTCCTCCCTGCCGGAAGTTGTTGGGGAAGCTGCCATTACCATAAATCCTTTTGATGTAGGTGAAATCAGTGATGCCATGGTCCGTCTGGCTTCATCGGAAACCTTGCGCAAGAGTTTAATCGAGGATGGATTGCGCCAGGCCAAACGATTCACGTGGGAAAAAGCAGCTCAAGAAACCATTGAGGTGTACCATTCCCTTGCATAGAAGGTTTTGCCCCCTTCTCTTTCTGGTCAATCCTTTTTGGGCATCAACCCTCTGTTTGACTTCCCCCTCTATAAATTGATAATCTTGAGAGTATTTTAAGCGGGAGTAACTCAGTTGGTAGAGTGTCAGCTTCCCAAGCTGAATGTCGCGGGTTCGAACCCCGTCTTCCGCTCCAGATTATTCACTAGTGCCGTTCGAAAGACATGCCGATACCATTCTCGGCGACTTTGACGCAGGATTTACGAGCAAATATAAAAAAGTCTTCATTTATTTCAGAAGGTTCTCCAATACAAACCGATAAAAACCCCAAATTTGCGGATCTTCACCTCCACACTAGCTACTCCGACGGTTCTTTCAACCCTGAACAACTCTTGGAAGAGGCTCAAAAACACCGGTTTTCCGCTATAGCGGTTACGGATCACGATACAATCGAAGGATTAGCCCACCTGGAGGGATTAGTTGAAAAATGTGATTTAGAAGTTGTCCCGGGGGTAGAAATAACCACTTCCGGTGGCTCCAGTGAATTTCACATCTTAGGATATTTTATTGACAAAAATAACGAAGGTCTTCTCGACAAATTGGGTTTTAACAGAAACCAACGAGTCGAGAGGATGAAGAAAATTTTCGAAAAATTGAATAGAGTAGGCTTGGATCTCCATTTTAACGAATTCGAAGATTACCTCGGAGAGACAATCATGGGAAGGCTAAATCTGGCCATTTTTTTGTGCAAAAAAAAATTGACCCGCTCGCCCCAAGAAGCATTCGATAAATACATCGGCCCAAAAAAACCAGGCTATGAAAAAGGAAAATATCTTTCCACACAGGAGACTATTCAACTGATTCGAAACGCCGGCGGTGTGGCGGTTTGGGCGCATCCCGGTTTGAGCAATGTGGGAAAACATTTTTCCACATTGTTGAACTGGGGCATCCAGGGCCTGGAAGTATTCCATCCAAACCATTCGGCAAAACAAAGAGAAAACCTGTCTTATCTTGCCGAAAAATACGCACTACTGGTCACCGGAGGATCGGATTGCCACGGAGCCAATAAAGAGAGGGTCCTCATGGGTGAGGTAAAGTTGCCGTACTCTTACATCGAAATGCTGAGAGATGCCGCTACTCCACATGCAGCGAAATCTGCGGTGTACTAACTTGTTTTCTGAAACAGGAGAAAGGAAGAAATGCGATTAAGAAAAGAAATGGTTGAGCACATATCGAGCAGGATAGTAAATTCCCTCCTTGATGAGGATCAAATTATTTTTGACGGCAAACGAGAAGAGCTTTCACAAGTAATCAAATTCATTATAACGGAAGATCTACGTGTTGAAGATAAGCTGAACGAAGAGGTGAAGGAAATTATTCACTCTCATCACGACATGATCGACAAGATGGACACGGATTATGGAGGGATCTTTCAAATGGTAAAAACAAAACTAGTAAAAGAAAGGGGTCTGATTCTTTAATGCTATTAAGTCGAGAGAAAATTAATCATATATCTAAACTCATTATGGATGATTTTGACAATCGTGAGGAACTGGATTATCTGCAGGAGCCAAACGATGTGAGGTTACACATTGTAAAAGTTGTGACGGATGAGCTGAAGGTAGAAGATGAAGTCGATGCCTCCGTTCAAAAGATTTTGCAGTCTTATTCCAGAAACATCAGGGAAGGGTCCGCCGAATGGGAAGTTTTATCCGAGAAGCATTACAAAGAGGAAATGCAGAAGAGGGGTTTTTAAATGGCAGTCCTGGAAAAAGATGAAATTTTGGAGCTTTCCGAAAAATTTGAATCGAAAACAGCGGAGGAGGTTTTGGCCTGGGCCTTGAATAAGTTTGACCTGAAAGTGGCTTTGGCCTCCAGCTTTGGCCTGGAAGATGTAGCCTTGATTGATATGCTCTGCAAAATCCGGCCTGACGCGAAAGTAATTACTCTGGATACTGGCTACTTGTTCAAAGAAGCTTTGGAGTTGGTGGAGACAATCCGCAGGAAATACAGCCCTAACCTGGAGACCTACCGTTCGCAAACCAGCATTAGTGAAATGGAAAGGACACACGGGGAAAGACTCTTTGAGAAAGAACCTACTCTCTGCTGTAAAATCAGAAAGGTGGAACCTCTGAAAAAGGCATTGTCTTCATTGGATG
This sequence comes from Nitrospinia bacterium, assembly GCA_029261755.1. Classification (GTDB taxonomy): domain Bacteria; phylum Nitrospinota; class Nitrospinia; order JACRGO01; family JACRGO01; genus JACRGO01. Next base: position 7,993 of record JAJDAS010000283.1, on the reverse strand, counting down.
CCTGGATTACCGGCATAAGGCGGGACCAAGCCCCAGCCAGGGCTAATAGCAAAAAGATTGAATTTGACGATATTTTTAACCTGGTAAAATTCAATCCCCTGGCGGATTGGTCCATAGACGAGGTTTGGGAATATATTGAAAAAAACAAGGTTCCCTATAATGTTCTACACGACAAGAATTACCCCAGCATCGGATGCGAACCTTGCACAAAACCGGTTCAAGCCGGGGAAGATCCAAGGAAAGGCCGGTGGGCCGGCAAGGAAAAGACCGAATGTGGTTTGCATTTGGAAGGCACGTAAACTCCTCCCCTATACGCTCCGAAGAACCCGGTCAGGATTCTTCGGAGAGCAAAGGTTCGTGGCAATATTGTAGCAATACCGTTTGTTTTCAGTTGGTGTACCTTCATAGCATCATGCCGCCTTGTATTGCTTTCTTTCTCGCGAATCATTTTTTTCAATAAATAAACACCGTTCGCATTTGTGGTCCTCGCCCCTGGAGCACATAAAACAGTTTACCCCATGGACATCATAACGTAGCGGACCTCCGCAATGCCTGCACACCTTGTTTTCGATCTTTTTCCTTTTCATTTTAAGGCACCTCCTTTTGAGTTAGAAATGATTCGGCGATTTTTTGCATTTCATTCTTGCCAATTTCGCCTACAATAGTATTTTTCGCGTCCTCTATCTGAAAACACAGTATCTTAACAACACCCTGCTGTTTGAAATAACCCTTGTTCTCCGTCCCGAAGGAAACCATCTGCATCCCCTTGGCCCCTTCTATGTAAGCCCCTCTGCTAATCTTCTCCTGAAAGATGGAAAGCGGCACAATTCCATCGGTGTAAATCAATTGATACCTTGTTTCCTGGTTTTTGATTTGTAACAGTATGTTTTTTAGCCAATATCCCCTGGGAATATACGCTGGGAATTGAATACCCTCCGGCGCGGTTTCCTTAATTCTTTGATGATGAGCCCGGGCCGCTTCATCCATCTCTGCCTGCGAAACCTGCCTAACCTGGCTCAAAAAATCCGGCTGCAAATAGTTTGGATGAAATATTGGCGTCAACTCAATATTCTCAAAAGAGCTGATATTCAACAACCTCCCGTCAGGCGAAAAAGTGTCCACTCTTAAAGGGAGTCCACTGGCGGTATCAACCCAAAACTCCCGGGCCAATCTTCCCTTTTCCCTAGGGAGGAAGGAATAAATAGCGCAGGTACGCCCTGCAATGTTGTTTTTTTCAATAAATTTAACTTCATAATTTGCTTGGATCCTCTTGAGCCTTCTTTCTTGTTTATTCAAGGGGGGCTTGCCGTTTTGGGAGCCCTCCCCTACTTTGTGCATCCTGCCGTCTTTATTGTGGAAAACCCAGGAGCCCTTATTGTTTTGGATATTTATTTGTCCAGGGGTTGATCCCCCCACTATTTCCTTTCTGGTAAACTTCCCGTTTTCTTGCCCAACTGAATATTTTTTAACCACTGGAACACCATCTTTTCCCACCAAGATATGGATCGATGTTCCCTTGAAGTTCAAATTGCCGGAGGCCCCCATAATCTTTTCTAATACTTTCGCTCCATCCGGCGCCTTTTGGTCTTCAGCGCAAACCGCGAATGGAGAAAATAGCCCCACAACAGAAAAAAATAGTGCAAAGAGATAGTATTTCATATGTTTAGTAGCTCACATTAGCAACAGGGTAAACAATATGGGGTTCGGATGCATTCTGTGAATGATACATAAGGTATTCATCCAATTCCGTAATGGTTTTCTTTTCTTCCACCGGTTTCGGGACCTCGTTCTCGGCAACACTAAGCACCATGGAGTTCTTCATCACACCATCCAGGGAAGCAGTCTCCAGCATAAAAACAGGCAAGAGAAGAAGAACCATGACAGCGAAAGCAGGCGCCGCATACTGAATGCGGAAAGGCGCCAAAGCTGATTGAATCATTTCAATAAAGCTTATTTTTGGCTGTTCGTAACTGAAGGCTTCGCTATTATTGATAGAAGCCAAAACAGAGCCGGCAAAATGTTCGTCAGCGATGGGAGCCGGATTCACCGCCTTGTGGAACTGTATGGATGCCCGAAGTTTTAAAAAATCATCCAGTTGCATCCGGCAATCCTGGCATCCACTAATGTGGCTGGAAAACGTTGCGTGGTTTTTCCTGTCCAAACAGCCGTCTACAAAATCGGAAATTGCTTCTTCCATTTTTTCACAATCCATATTGTTTCTTCCTTCAAAAAGTTAAAAGGTAATTCATTTTAGACCAGGGGCCTCAAACTCTTCTGCAACTCCTTCCTGGCTCTGTTTAACCTTGATCGAACCGTGCCAATGGGAATATCCAAGGTGGCGGCTATCTCTTCGTAGCTCAAGTCTTCGTACTCTTTTAAAATCACCACCTGCTTAAAATCGTCCGCCAACCCATCTATAGCAGAAATTGCGGCTTGGGAGATTTCATTGGCGATGAATCTATCTTCCTGCCAATTTTCGTATTTCCCGCCGACATCATCTACAACTTGCTCCATCTCGTTGTCATGAAATGCCCTGGTTGTTCTCACACTGGCCAGGGAAAGATGGTTCAGGCTGGTACGCACGGCAATTTGGTAAAGCCAGGTATAAAAGGATGAATTGCCTTTGAAACCGGATAAGGCTTTATACGCTTTGATGAAAACATCTTGAGCCAAGTCCCGAACGGTTTCACCATCTTTGACAAATCGATATATTACGCTGAAAATTCTATCTTGATATCGAAGGACAAGTTCTTCGAAAGCTTCTTTGTCCCCACTCTGGCAAAGCCGTACAAGATATTCATCCTTCACTTTGCCTTCTTTACTCTCATTCATTGTTTGGCTTCAAATAAAATGATGCTTCTGTTTTTGGACAGGGATTCCCTAAAAAAGTTCCCAATTAATGCATTTAGCGGAAATAAGCGGTCTGGGACAATTTATTTTTCCCGAGTCGCTAAGTTAAAAGTTCTTGGCATCTATTTCCAGTTGTACGCCATGTAGCTGATTTTCAAGCTTTTTCCAGCTTTTCTGGCCTTTCGGTAGTCGTCATTTTCAAAAAACCGGTCAAACCAGTCCAAGAGAGGCGGATTTTTAAAGTCTGCACTGTACCAATCGAAAATTTTGGAGACCTGCAACTCGTTCTTTCCCGGATCGAACTTGCTTTGGAAAACCAGGTTGAAGATGGCCATATCCAACTGTTCTTCCAACAGGTCCGGCTCATAATAAGCGATGGGCGGACAAGAAATAGCCCCGCAGTTCAAAGCGCCATGAATCCGTGGGTCTAACTCCTTTAAAACAAAGCGAAGTTTCGGGCTGGTTTTAGATATTTGACGTTTCCTTAAAATTCCCTGGGGAGGATTCCCTCTCAGAACACCGTGCTCAATGTCATTCAAAGACCACTCCTCCCCTCCCAAGGTTACCACGGACCGACTGAAAAAGGATTGCCTGCCAAAGTTGGTATGAAGACCTTTGGGATCTTTAAGTTTTTGCCAGATTACCAGTCCGTTGTACAAATTCACCCAAAACGCCTTGCCCTGAGCCACTTGGTCCGGTGCAGGCGGCGCCACATTGCGGAGAATAGCGAGCACGGAGTCCACCTCTTCCAGGTTTTCTCCCCTGGCAGCATTGAGAAGATCTACAGCATATTCAAATGGTTTTTTTTCCATTCCTGGTTCCTCTCCTTCTACACACTGGAAAAGTAAGGAAGAAAGTAAAATCACGCTTAGAATCAACGATTTTCTTTTCAATGCATTCATGGACTCATCTCAAAGATTGTTCCATTTTTTCCAGATCTTCCTTGGTATTTACCCCTAAAACCTCCGAAGAGCGGTCCGTGCAATAACAAAAAACAGGTTGCGATTCTTCCACGGCCATTCCAATTAAATCGGTAAGATAGTACTCGTTTTGCTTGTTTTTACAACCGATTCCTCTCAATTTCTCAAATAGATACGTTTTTTCCACCATATAGATGCCAGCGTTGATTTCGAGGATTTTCTTTTCTTCCACGTCGGCGTCTTTTTCTTCCCGAATGGCGGAAATCCTGCCATCGGCTAAACCCTCATGTCCCTTTCGGACAATCCTGCCGTATCCCGTTGAATCTTCCAAAACCGTGGAGATCAGGGAGAGCACCGATCCATTTTGACGGTGGATATCCATTAAATCGAGAAGGGTTTCTCGTCGAATGAGGGGCACATCTCCGGAAAGAATCAAAACATCTCCTTGAAAACCTTCCAGTCCCCCCTCCGCTTGCATCACTGCGTGAGCAGTGCCCAACTGTTCCTCCTGAGTGACGAAGGAGCAATCTTCCGTCTCAAACTCCTGCCGGACTTTCTCAGCCTGGTGGCCCACCACAACAACTATCGTTTCAGGCTGGAGAGACCTTGCCGTCTCCAGAACATGTGCCAAAAGAGGCTTTCTTTTGAGGAGATGAAGTACTTTGGGGATGGGAGACCCCATTCGTTTGCCCATTCCGGCTGCCAAAATCACCACCGCCAAGTTTTTAGTATTATTTTTCAAAGATTTCTACCTTTTTCGATGTTCGATGTTGGACGTTCGGTGTTCGACGTTAAAGGGTTTGCTATTCCACTCTCGCTTGCCCCAGTGGCTTGAAGACAACAATCAGGGCGGGCAATAAGGTTAAGGCACCCAGCAGGGCCACCATCATGGCCGCTCCCGTGAGCAGGCCGAAGTAGATAGTGGGGGTAAACTTGGAAAGCGCAAGAATAGAGAAACCCATGGTAATGGTGAGGGAGGTGTAATAGATGGCCTTCCCGATGCTCCCGTGGCAACGGTTTACCGTTTCCAGGTAGTTGCGATCCTTGGGAAACTCCACTTTGAACCGGTGGATGTAGTGGATGGTGTCGTCCACCGCGATCCCCACCGTAATGGCCGCTATAGTGGTAGTCATCATATCCAGGGGAATGCCGAACAAACCCATGATGCCCAATACCAGTCCCGCAGAAAGGATGTTGGGGATGATGGCAATGACGGCCAGGCTTAGGTTCCTGAAAAGGAGTGTGAACATGAGCAAAATTCCAAAAAACACCACTCCTATGGTGAGAATTTGGGATTTGTAGAGGCTCTGAAGCATATTGTTGTACAGGATCACCATGCCGGTGAACTTTACGTCTTTTTCCGCGAATTTCATGCCATCCACCAGGTGTTGCTTGATCTTGTTGATGAGGTCATTTCGCCTCAGATTCGGGGCGGAGTCGATGAGCCTCATGCTGATGCGCACCTGATTGGCGTCTTCTGAAAGGTAAGAGGAGACAAGGGCCTTTTTAACGTCCTCGGGCAGTTTTTTCCGGATGATGGCCAGTTCAAAATCGTCCGGCATCATTCCGTCATTGATAATTTTGAACGCCTTCATGGCTGTGGAAATGGACCGGACCTTGCCCACCTCGGGAAGCGAATCCAGGTAGTCGTGGATCTCCTCCACTTTGTTGAGCATATCCTCATTAAACCAGTAGGTTTCCTCGTTCTGCACCTGGCCCTCTTCGTAATCATCTTCAAACATCTCCTCTTCCTCTTCCATCTCCTTCAGGTATTCCCAGAACTCGTCGTCCGCGTCGATAATGATATCCAAAGGAGTGGTTCCCCCCAGCTTTTTATCGATAACCTCCATGCCTTGGTAAATTTCCGTGGAGTCATTGAAATTGTCGATGAAACGGTTTTCTACCTCCAGCCTGGTAATGCCGGCTACACTGATAACAGCCAGGGCTATACTGACACCCATGATTAGTTTGATGTTGTTTCGAGTAAATTCGGCGATGGCCAGTGTGAATTTCTTAGTGGGATCTTTGTCGGAGACAGGGTCTCCCGGTTTAAGCAATACCAACGCCGCCGGGAAAAAGATGAAATTCAGGATGAAGGCCAGCGAAATACCGATGGTCATGATCCAACCAAAATCGATCACCGGCCGAATACCGCTCACCACCAGGGAAGAGAAGGCTACAATGGTAGTAACGGCGGTATAAAAACAGGGCTTAGCGATGTGATGCACGGCCTTCAGGACCAGGGTTCTCTGGTCGATTTCCGGCACCTCCACATGCAGATCCCGATAGCGCACAATGAGGTGGATAGTCAGGGCCATGGTGATGATGAGGAGGATGGAGATGAAATTGGAGGAAATCACCGTAACGCGCCAATCCAAAAAGCCCAGGTAACCCACCATGGTCAGAGCAGTAATGCAGCAACAACAGACTGGAAGGATCACCCAGCGCAGATGGCGAAAAAAGAAAAACAAGGCCAAAACCAGGAAACCCAGCACACCGAAACCGAATACCACGAGATCGTGCTCGATAAAGGTGATCATGTCCGCTACAATCATGGGAACACCGCCCAAAAACATCTTTGCCTTGTCCCGATGCTTATCAATGATGCGGCGGACCTCCTCAATGATCCGGCTCTCTTTCTCCAGCATCAGGGCGTGGTAATCATTAAACTCTTTCACTACCCTTTCCAGTTCTTCTGACTCTTTTTCGGTGATGGTGGAGGCTCGGCTCTTTTCCCTCAAATCATTTCGTTTATGAAGTAGAGAAAAATACTTTTCATCGCGCTCAAAATTAACCTGAATGGCCGTGGTTTTACCGTCCTGGCTCATGAGGAGAGTCTTGTAGATGGGGCTTTCCAGGAATTCCCTGCGGGCAAGTTCCTTGTCCATGCCCTCCGTCTCCAGGGTCCTTACCTCTTCGGTCAATTCGGATACTTTGATCTTCGGACTATTAAGCAGGGGCACGTCCAGGATGCTCACCACGGAACTTACACCTTCCAGCTTGGAAAATTCATCCCTCAATGCCTTCAAACCGGCGAGGGAGTTTTCCGACATCATATCTTCCTTGGGGGTATAGGTGATGAAGAGAAAATCGTCGGAACCGTAAAGCTTGGTGATGTGACGGTAATAGCGGAGGGACTCGTCGTTTTCCAGCACGAGGGACTCGCCTGAGGCGTCCAGCTTAAAATTTGGAGTATGGTATCCGAAAAAAGCCACGATGAGCCCCACAAAGAGCAAGGAAATCCAAGGCTTCTCCAAGACCACCCGGTCGTAAAAATGTATCAACACTTTACTCATGCATTTTGTTCCTTAATTTGTTGCAGGGAAAAGCAGAAAGAACCAACATCAATTTGCTGCGAGGGCAGGAGGCTTTAAAGAAAAGAACCTTAAGATTTTCGTGGTTTAAAGGAAAAAACCAAGCAGGCTAGAACCGAACAATCGAAGGTAAGTGACCTTTTTAGGCAAAGGCCGGATTTTAAGATTCTCCCAAAAAAAAGGAGATATCATACCACTTTTTCTTGCTTTGATTCCACGTTTTTGCGAGATTACGGGTATGTTGCAGGTTGTTTCGTTGAAAAAACTTACCACCAATCTAAAATCTAAAATTTTCTAAACCACCCACCTATCCTCCGTTGCTTCCTCCCATTCCTCCATCTCTTTCCGCTTATCCTCGAAACCTTTTCGTCCCATGAGGGCAAAGGTAGCTCGTTTGCCCTCCTCTACTCCGGGTTGGTCAAAGGGGTTGATCCCGTAAAGCTTCCCGGCTATGGCGGTGGTGGCCTCGTACATGTAAAGGAACTGGCCTATGGTGTGGGGAGAAATTTCCGGAAAACGAACAGAGGCATTGGGTCTCCGGTTTTGGGTTAATGCATAAGCCGTGGCCTGCTGTTCCGCATTGATGAGTTCGTTCATGGTATGCCCGCCAAGATAGTCGATCCCTTCAATATGCTGGTAAACCGAAGGGATGGCCACTTCCCGGCGAAAATTCTCCACGCTCAGAAAGGTAAAGACCTTATCATTGGGTCCCTCCACATATAGCTGGACCTGCGAATGCTGGTCCGTTGCACCCAGGGCCTTTACCGGCGTAGGACCGGTAAACACTTCCTTGCCGTCCAGCCCAACCCTTTTTCCCAAGCTTTCCGCCCACATCTGACGGTACCAATCAGCCATATCCCGGAGAGCATTGGAATAAGGCATCATCACGGAAATTCGTTTGTTCTTTTT
>JAJDAS010000282.1 GCA_029261755.1 Nitrospinia bacterium | reverse complement strand
TGAATGATACACTTGACCGCAAAAGATCTCTCAGAATGAAAAAGTGGAAAAGATAATAGTTTGTTGTGGTGACCTAAGGGGAAAATGATCGCTATTCGGTCATTTTTTTTATTTTCTCCTAAAAATCGCTCAATTTAGGTTCAAGTGGATTCGTTTTCTTTCAAGAAAGCTAAGCGCATAGTTCAGAATATCCCTTTTTAATGTGAGTTTAGCAATTTCTTTGGAACTGTCAGCAGACTTTTTCTTCTCGATTTCCTGCAACTGAAATTTTAGGACAGCTTCCTCTTTTATTAGTTCCTCTTTCTTTTCAATGAGTTCCTTATGTTTCTCGCGTTCTTTGTTAATGGCCTCGATTTTTACTTCTACTTCTTTTAGTCTCTTGTTATCTACTTCAACGGAAGGAAGCGCGATCAATTGTTGATAAAGATCACTTACGGATTTCTTTAGCTTCTCAGCGGTACCTTTCTGAAATGCAATACTCTTCTGAAGCTCTTGCAATTTGGCGGTGTGGCCGTCTTTTTCTTCTTTGATGCGAACAATTTTGGCTTGTAACTCTGCTTCTTCGATCTTTTGCTGTGTTGGTGTTTCTCCACACAAGCTGCACACATGGTTTTTTCGCTCGTTGCCTTTTTTGTCTTCGCTTACCTCTACTTCACAATGTGGGCAAACCTTTATGTCCAAGTTGCTGAAAAAGCTTTCAGCTTCTATATATAACTCCACATTAAGTTCTTGTTTCGTCAGCCAGTTAATCTCATCTTTAATTTTGCGCTCATCGTGTTCCAGGTTTCCGATCTCTTCCTCCAAAGGGGCCATCTTATTCTTTTCGGCCTGGTATTTATCATTTGTTACTCTTGCTTTCTTTCGATTTTCATTGACTTTTTCCTGAGTTTTGTTGTATTCCTCTATCAAAGGCTTTTCATCGAAAGTAATTTTTCCACTGTTTTTAATTTCCTCCAGGGCCTTTGCTACTTCAGCGTATTCTTTTTCAAGTTCTTCTCTTCTTAATTTCTTATTTTCTGAGTGTGTTTTATCCGTTAAACCCAACTTGCCGATATCTTCGGAAACTCTGTCACGTTGAACCCCCAGCATGTTTATAGGGTATGTAAGATGTAAACCCAAGATCATTTCAAAGATTTTCCTACCTTGAGCGCCATATTTTTCCTCGTCAAAAAAAAGGTACGCATAATTACTCGATTCCAGATAGATTGACTTGAAGTAAGTTGACCAACTTAGATTTGAGGTGCTAAGCCCAAGGTCTTCCTTTGAACTTTTCTTCTGAGTGTACTTCAGCGTATAAAAAGAAAAATGTTCAAAGAAGAATTCTTGAATCTTTTCTTCAAATTGTTTCTTGCTCCTGAATTCAAATTCTTTCTCTTTCTCAACCAATTCTAATTTTTGATTATTCTTGAGTTCGAGAAATTTATCTATTCCAAATGAGAACAGTGCCCCTTTATCGCGACCGGTTCTATCTATATGACATGTATAAGTTGTCTTGCCAACTTGGAATTCCAGGATTATTTCGACTATCCACGGCTTAATGTCTGCTTTAATGCTATCTGTGCCAGTTAAAGCAAATTTTATTATCTTGAAAAGAGTAGACTTGCCTTTGAGATTGTCGGCTATCCAAACGTTAATACCAGTTTTTAGCGTTTGGTCGTAGCGAAACTCTTCTCCTGAAACCTTTGTTCCCGAAAAGATTAACCTGTTTAACCTGAGGGATTTGCCAATAGAGGTTGGACTGTCTTTGTTGTAGTCCTCTTCTAAACGAAGAATATCTTCTACTTTTTCGAGGGAAATTTCTTGTTCAAATTTCTGGTGAACGTATTCAATGAACTCTCTATAGTTTATATCGGTGTTGTTCATATTAGTTGATGGTTGAACCTTTCGGTAAAGGCAAGTATTACTTTGTCATTGATGTTTTGAATATGGCTTCGATAAGAGATATTACTGTATTCTGCGTACATGTACTGGCGGGCTTTTAATTCAGTTCCTGAAAACTTGTCGAAGTACTTTTTTATCAACTTGCATCTATCAAAATACCAAGCTACCGCTGGGATGCCTTTCAGGTTGTTTTTAATTTTATTGGTACATTCCTGGGTTATATAGTAGATTTTATCATATGTCTTTCCATCAGTGCGTTTTTTGCTATCATGCGTGACAAATCCAACGCTTACAAGAAAGGAGATTACATCATCAATACTTTCATAAGCTCCGTGAAAAAACTTTTCCATTTCCTCGACACGAATATCCGGTTCTTTGTTTTGATAAATGTTTTTTATGATCTGCTTCACTTCGTCCCGATTTATAGTAGGGTCGTTATCCATTAAGTCCATTAGTTCAATGGAAAGAAAGTCAGGATAGCGCAACAGGAAATCAAGAGCTTGGATTTTTATCTCAGTGCGAAATGCTCCGTAATATCCGTTATCATCATTCTCACTGCGTACACAGAACGTATACAGGATTATGGTGATCCTTAGGCGGTCACGAAATTTTTTTAAAGAAGCATCCATGTTCATTAATGCAATGCCTTATTTAGTAAAGGCGTATTTTTTTAAGGAATTCTGCTCTCCCACTCCTGTTTATAACAAAAAAAGCATACTTTAAACTGTTTTGCTGGTTTGGGCTTTTAAAGATTCGTGAATTATTGTTTACCTCCGCGACAACGGATCATCTTCTCCGATATCGCTCTCTATTCTATGCTCAAATATTATCCATTGCAAGTAATTTTGAAGTTATTTGCACATAAATTGTAAAAATTCATCTCTCGCAATTTAAAAAAGTCTTTAAAATCAAAGGCAATAAGGGAAAAAATTGGTTTAGAGTAGCAAGACGCTTGCTACACTCCAAAAAAAATAACCGCCGGGAAGGGGTTTTGTTTGGACTGTGTCACCACCCCAAATGAACCCCTTTCCGCTAGCTTTTAAAGCCTGAACGAGGCTGCCTGACAATCAATAATGCTGGATTAAGAATTTCAATGTATCAATCAATTTAGGCTTTTGAAAAAGAGAAGTAAATTAGAAGCAAAATGGAGCATAATGTTTAGCCTTTTAGCTTTTTTTCGTGTTTTTAGCTCCGCAGATTCGCCCAGAGAAGAATCAATGAAAAGGCTTGAAGTCGAGGAAAATGAAAATTTAATAGCTTTAAAGAAAATAACTAAAAACTAGAAGCCCACGAAACACACGAAAAAAAACAAATACTCTGCCACATTGCTTCTTTCTTGCTTTTTGTCATTCAAATAATCGGCCAAAATATCCTTTTTTTATTATAAATTCATTATTGTTGATTCTTAATTTTAATTCACTGACCATTGATATTGCACAGTAAATATACAATACATTAAATTATTTTTGATATAATTATACAAGAAGTACAATTTAGATTTAGCAAAGCAAGTTCCCCAAATGATCGGCCAAATGATCGGCCAAATAGAGATGGGCGTGTTACACGCCTCATGACTCATGCCTACTCGAAAAAGGCAAAAAGGTTACAAGAATCTTCCTGCCTTTCCTGAGTTCCTAAGAGAAAAAATTAGAACAAGAACAAAAAAATAGTAACTGCTCAGGTTCAAAGTTCCAGGTTCACGATTCAAGGTTAAAAGCCAAAAAAAATAGCTTAGGAATGCAGGAAACTAGGAAAAACCTGAAAAGCAAAAAGACCATAA
>JAJDAS010000281.1 GCA_029261755.1 Nitrospinia bacterium | reverse complement strand
GTCAAAAGCTCTGTAAAACTTCTCTTGAGTTTGAGGGTATTCGTTCTTCAGAATATCAATGAATACAACGGTATCGACACAGATTTTCACTCAATTTCTCCCCGGACTTCCGCCATATATTCGTCCGAATATTCTGTCTTTAAACATTCCCCGCCAAACTCTTTTCAAATCTTCTGTAGGATTCACTTTCAAGACAAAATCGTTTCCCTTGGGAACGATTTCCACATCGCTGCCTGGAATAATACCAAGAGTTTTTCTGATGGGTATGGGAATGGTTATCTGGTATTTTTCCGTAACTTTCGACATCTTCCGCCTCCTTGCAAGGTATACCTAAAACGCAAAACAAGTATACCGTATGTGGGGATAGCTTTCAGCTCTTTTTTCATTAATTGAGCGAATTTTCATTTATTTTGGAGTGTAGCAGCCGGGACGACTGCGTTCCCAGGGTAAATCACGGTAGCAATCCTTATGTAACAAATTAACTCGCAAAATCGCTCAATATTCGTAAAAGAAACTTTTGATTAAAAGAGGCATTTTTGTTACACTTTGGGCGATTTGAAGGGAACCAGGAAACCTTTAAATATTTAGCCCACGGAACACACGGAAATACACGGAAAGGTCCTTCTTTACTTTATTCTGTGTATTTCCGTGTGTTCCGTGGGCTAAACCGGATTAATTATTGAGAGATTTTAAATAGCTTTGGCCAGTTTTCAAAGGATGCGTCATGTATAAAATAATTTTTTCGGGTAAGATCGCCGAAAACCGCGATGTGGAAAGTGTAAAAAAGAACATGGCGACCCTTTTTAAACTGGATGAAAAAGGGATTGAAAAACTTTTTTGCGGCTCTCCGGTTACTGTTAAAAAAACAGAAGATAAGAAAATGGCGCTAAAATTTAAGGCCGCCATAGAAAAAACAGGGGGGATATGCAAAGTCACGGAAGTCAAAAGCGGGACAGCAAAACCGCCTCCGATCAAGAAAAAGATTGCTGAAAGTGTCCCCAAAAAAACTCCTGCCCCAGAAGCCCCGAAAGCTGAAACTAAATGTCCAAAGTGTGGGTTTGCACAGGAAAAGTCAGCCGACTGTATTCGCTGCGGAATTGTATTCAGCAAGTTCGAAGGTGTGGGAACATTGGCGGATGCTCCTGCAACTGACGGAAAAAGCCCGGATTCGCCTCCGCAAGACAGGCGTAACAGGGAAAAATTCGAATATTATGAAAATTCGGGAGGAGTTGGCTCTCTGGCGCCTCCCCTGGGGCTTATCATTGGCGGTGCATCAGCGTGGGGTCTTGCCTTTGTCTACCAGTTAATCATTTCGTGGAACCCTTTCATTTATATTAATTTCCTCATAAGCGCTGTGTTCGGCGGGGGGATTGGTTATGCCACCGGCTTCGGGTTGGAAATGGGAAAAAGTAGACATATGGCGTTAAACTTTCTGATAGGGACTGTTACTTCAGGCCTTGGTTATTACTTTTCGTTTAAGTTAGCCTATGAAACCCCGGAACAGGTCCAGGAGATAGTTGAAACTGGATGGGTAATAGCGTTTAAGGCATTCGAGGTTTTAACCATCCAGGGAAATAATGTGTACGTAACGTGGGGAATCGAGGCTCTTATAGTAATTGCCTGTGCGGCGGGCGGGGTCTTCATTAAGACAAACAAACCATTTTGCGAGCGTTGCGGTGTATGGACGGAGAAAAGGGAGTTGGGCTCGGCGAAACAGATTGACGTGGAAAGCATCAAGCGGGCGGTGCAAAACAGGGACTTAAACGCAATTTTAGAATTTAAGAAATTGACGGGAAGCGAAACTCGTTTAAATACGAACCTTCATTCATGTCCGAATTGCAGAGGTTGGAATCTGTTAAGTCTGGAATTCAAATGGGAAGAATTTGACGATGAGGGAGAGATGCAAGAAAAGAGTGAAGAGATAGACGGGTTTATCATCCTTAGAGAAGAACATCTCGCCAGATTAAAACAGTCCATAGCGCAGGCAGGTGGATACTAATGGTTCAGGGTTCAACCAGGTTCAAGGTTCAGGGTTAATGGGATCTTGCCCAGCGCAGGATTTGATCCTCTTCCAGCATGTTTGGTATATTGAAACTTGATGAAGCAGTGACGAGTAACGAGTTCCTGCAAGTTCTTTTTAACCAACCCCTTCAAACTTTACTCACATGTATATCTTTTCTGTACGAAAAATTCCATCCCTGCTTCTCTCCCTCACTATGTTTCTCTTTCTCATGGGAGTGGTATTGGTTCCGCATAGAGACACCATGGCCTCCACGGAAAAGCCTGAAACCTCGAAGGAGGAGTTGAAGGCCCCCGTAGAAGGAGACCAATCCACAAAAGGCCAACCAGAAAAAGAGGATGAGATTCAAAAAAAAATCGAGGAGTTGAAAAAAGAGTTGCATGGCATCCTGAACGACGAAAGGATCAGGAAGAAGATTCAGGAGAGCGCGGAAGGGCTTACGCTTTTGTTGGAAATAGTTTTGGGAGTTTTGTTGGACGAGTTGGAACAGGGAGTGGAAAAACTAAAAAAGAATAAGGGAGCTTATCTGGAAGAGATCAAGAAAAAACTGGACTCGGCTAAGGAAATTTTGAAGAAAGAGATGGAAAAGGCAGTAGACAGTAAGCGGAAGGCAGAGGACGGAAAAGATGGAGGGACGAAGGACGAAAAGAAAGAGGACGGAAAACAGAAGGCAGTAGACAGTAAGGAGTAGGCAGTAAGCAGAGGGCAGAAAAAATATTCGCGTTAATTCGCGACCATTCGCGGTTCTCTTGGTTTTTTTAAGAAATACACCTTCAATCTAAAATCATCAATCACAAATCTAAAATATTTTTACTGAACCTTCCAAACGGTACCGTCCGGTTTGTCTTCCAGGGCGATGCTTTTCTCTAACAACTGGTCTCTGATAGCGTCGCTTTTCTCCCAATCTTTGGCCTTCCTGGCCTCCTTCCTTTCTTCGATGAGCGCTTCTATGGCTCCACGATCCAGGCTTTGGGATTCCAGTTTCCTTTTTGTTTCCTTCTCGAAATATTGCTTAGGATCTTCTTGGAATATGCCCAGGACAAAGGACATTTCTTGGAAATCCTCAAGGATCTGTTCGATCTTTGAGAGAAGAAGCCCCTGCTTTTCGGCGATCAATGCATTGACGGCCCTAAGCCAGTCAAATAGATGCCCCATAGCGGCGGCTGAGTTGAAGTCGTCTTCCATGGCCTCGAAAAATCTGCTCTTGGTGGAAAGGACAAGATCAAGGCGGTCATCCGACGCCTGCTCCGCTCCCTCGCCCTGTTTTTCTTTCATGGTGTGAAGTTCTTGAAGGGTGTGGAAAAATTTTTCCAGGCCGATCTTCGCCTCCTTTAGGCTTTGTTCGGAAAAATCGATGGGGCTTCTGTAATGGCTGGAGAGCAGAAACATGCGAAGCGCCTCCGGGTGAACCTCTTTTAAGACGTCCCGCATGGTGAAAAAATTTCCAAGGGACTTGGACATCTTCTCCTTGTTGATGTCCACAAAACCGTTATGCAGCCAGTACTTCACCGGTTCCTTGCCGGTGGCGCCCTGGGATTGCGCGATTTCGTTCTCATGGTGTGGGAAGATCAGGTCCTTGCCGCCTCCGTGGATATCAAAACATTCACCCAGGTATTTTTGTCCCATGGCGGAGCATTCTATGTGCCAGCCAGGACGGCCCATTCCCCAGGGGCTTTCCCATTCCGGTTCTCCCGGTTTACTTCCCTTCCAAAGGACAAAGTCCGAAGGATCTTTTTTCTTTTCATCCACGGCTACCCTGGCGCCTGCCATGAGGTCTTCCTGGCTTTTCCCGCTCAGCTTACCGTAGGGTGGGAAGGAGTTCACCTCGAAGAGCACGTCATTTTCTGCCTGGTAGGCGTGGCCTTTTTCTATAAGTATTTGGATCAGTTCGATCATTTCAGGAATATGCTCCGTGGCCTTGGGCTCAATATCGGGCTTCAATAATCCGATAGCTCCCATGTCCGTGTTGAATTCCCGGATATATGTTTCCGAAATCTCCGTGCAGGTTTGATTTTCCTGTTCCGCTTTTTGGATAATCTTATCGTCAACGTCGGTAAAGTTTCTGACGAAGGTCACCTTCTTCATGGTTCCCGTTTTTTGAAGATGCTTGAAATAGCGGTAGATGATGTCGAAGGCAACAGCGGATCTGGCATGGCCGATGTGGCAGAAATCGTAGACGGTGACTCCGCACACGTACATCCCCACTTCGCCCTCTACGATGGGTTGGAAAGGTTCTTTTTTACCGGATAAAGAGTTGTATATTTTTAAGGCCATTTTTTTTTGTTTGATGTTGAAAGTTAGGTGTCTGCCAATCATTTCTGAGAATTCGTCTCTTGCAGTTCAGGTTGTTTTAGATTTGTGATTTTAGATTTTAGATTGGTGGTAGGTTTTTTTTAATAAATATTCCTGAAATCTAAAATCAGCAATCTAAAATCTAAAATATATTTTTCAGGGTTATTTCTTAAACCCACACCCTTTTTTAGGGCAGCCTGAGTATATTTCGCCGTTCTTAGTTCGCTCCACAAGGTACGGGCTTTCGCATTGCGGACAGGCTTCGGCAACCGGTTTGTTCCACGATGCGAATTTGCAGTCCGGATACTTGTTGCAGGCAAAAAAGAGTTTACCATTTCTGGACTTTCTTTCGATAATATCTCCGGCGCATCCCTCCTCCGGGCATTTGACTCCGATACTGATGGGTTTGGTGGTTTTGCACTCAGGATATCGGGAACACGAGATGAACTTGCCAAACCGCCCGGATTTGATCACCATCATTGCGCCGCATTTGGGGCACTTATCTTCAATGGGCTGGTCCTGGGGTTTCGGGATGCCCTTGGAATCGACTCCGTCCTCTGTGGAGATTTCCATGGTATTTTTACATTCAGGATAGGCCGAACAGGCCATGAACCTTCCGAATCGTCCCCTCTTAATCACCATGGGACTGTTGCACTTTCCGCAAATTTCGTCCGTTGGGGTCACTTCCTTTTTGAAGTCTTTCATTTTGACTTCGGCTTCTTCCAGATCTTTTTGGAAAGGGGCGTAAAAAGCCTTGAGAGTGTCCACCCAACCTACTTTTCCTTCTTCGATCAAGTCAAGCTGTGTTTCCAGGTTGGCCGTAAAGGTAACATTTAAAATGTCCGGGAAATTTTCCACCAACTGATCGTTGACCAGAAAGCCCAGTTCCGACGGAGAGAGTCTCCGGCTCTCGGAAAAGACATATTCCCTGTCTTTGATAACGCCTATGATGGCAGCATAGGTGGAAGGTCGCCCGATGCCTTTATCTTCCAGCTCTTTTATCAGAAAGGCTTCCGTAAAGCGTGGAGGGGGCTGGGTAAAATGCTGCTTCGGTAAGATTTCCAGGACCTTTAGCTTCTCACCAACGGAGAGTGGAGGCAAAATGGCGGATTTATCATCTGCATTGGCTCCCTCTTGATCTTTATTTTCCTTTTCCTCCTCGGCCTCGATATAAACCTTCATGAAACCCGGAAAGGTAATAATGGAACCAACCGTTTTGAAGAGATGTTTACTGGCCTTGATCTCCACATGGGTTTGATCCATCCTTGCGGGAGCCATCTGGCTGGAGAGAAAACGGTTCCAGACCAGTTCATAAAGGGCCATTTGGTCCGGGGAAAGATACTGTTTGATGGAAGCCGGTGGTTTGTCCATGTAGCTAGGGCGGATGGCTTCATGCGCGTCCTGGGCGCTTTTTTTGCTTTTATACACATTTGGCTTTGCAGGGAGATATTCCTTGCCGAAATTTTTCGAGATATAATCCCTGACGTTTTTAATCGCTTCGTCGGATACCCGGGTGGAGTCGGTTCTCATGTAAGTGATCAAACCCACGGGGCCTTCCTTGCCAAGGTTTATCCCTTCATAAAGCATTTGCGCGATGGCCATGGTTTTTTTAGGAGAGAACCTCATTTTCCGGGAGGTTTCTTGTTGCAAGGTACTTGTGATGAAAGGAGGGTAGGGATTTCTCTTTCGCTCTTTCTTTTGGATATCTGCGATTTGAAAAGGAGCATCCTTGATATCGGCCAATACCTTATTGGTGTCCTCTTCATTTTTCAGTTCCACTTTTTTCTTGTCGACTTTGCTTAGTTTGGCAAGGAACGGCGGTGGTTCTTTTCCTTCCAGATTAGTGGTGATGGACCAGTATTCTTCAGGCTTGAATGCCAGGATCTCCCTTTCTCTCTCGCAGATCAGGCGAAGGGCCACTGATTGCACCCTTCCTGCGCTTAGTCCCCTCTGGACCTTTTTCCATAGCAAGGGGCTGATTTTGTAACCCACCAACCTGTCCAGTATCCTTCGGGCCTGTTGTGCCTCAAAAAGGCTCACATCGATTTTTTGGGGATTTTCAATGGCGGCTCTTACGGCGGTCTTGGTTATTTCGTTGAACATAACCCGATAAATGACACCTTTGGTCTGTTCTTTGATTAATTGTTCAATGTGATAGGCAATGGCTTCTCCTTCTCTGTCAGGGTCAGGAGCCAGGAAGATGGTGTCGGCCTTTTTGGCCGCTTTTCTCAATTCATCTATTACTTTTGATTTGCCCTGGATAGTAATATATTCGGGTTCAAAATTATTTTCCACATCCACGGCGAGCTTCTTCTTGGGAAGATCTCGAATATGTCCCACGGAGGCTTTTACGTCAAAGTCTTTCCCTAAAAATTTCTTTAAGGTATTAGCCTTTGCAGGTGATTCCACAATGATTAATGATTTGGGCATTACAATTTCTCAAAAAAATTAACAGATAACTACTGCGTTATTAATTCCCTGGAAGAGTTGTTGGCGGATAGTCAAAGGAACCCTACGGGAGTTTGCGTTTTGGTTTGAAAGGAGGAGTGCGGCAACAGGAAAAAAGAGTGCCGGTTTTTTCACAAGCCTTTTCAAGAGCAACGAACCGTCAATGAAAATGTTCTTGAGCCGGATTTTCATCAACCATCAGAGCCAACTGTCTATGCCATTCCGCGCAACCACGGTCTGAAAGGACCATGGAAGAGATTACTTTCACCTCTTCTAGTCCAGCCATCTTCTCGGAATATATTTTTGCCTTGTCGATAATCTCTTCGTGGACTTCAATGTCGATAATGTCGGACCAAAGAAGTTTTTGCAAATAGCTGATAGCTTCCCGCGATAAAAATATTCGCTCTTCCGGCGAATACACTCTGAAGGAATTGCTATCAGATTTACAAATCTCCGGGGAGTAGTGGGATGCAACCGGGAAGGATTGATCATCAGAGGTCCATTCCATGGGCAAACCGATATCTTCAGCGGGTACCCCCTTTGTCATACTTCTTATTGGGGAGTCATCAGACTCGAAACAATCGCCATCCACTTCCATGATCTTTTTCAAAAACATATTCAAAAATCCCAAAAACTTATCATCCATGTTTACTTCCCTTCAAAAAAGATCGATTGTTTATTCGTCTATTTATAAAAAGAATTCTCTTCTTTTAAAAAATAGAGGGCATTATGCCACAAAATTTAAAATACAACAAACATTTTTCCCGGCAACTGTTTTACAGCTCCATTAAGTTCCAGGGATAAAAGCAGAGCTGAAACCTTGCCGGGTGAAAGGCGGCTTTGTTCGATAATAGAATCAATGTGGCTTGCCTCCGGTTCAATCGCCGCAAGAATGCTTCTCTCTTCCTCCGAAAATTCCTTTTTTTTCGGAGAGGCCTTTTCTTCTTCCCTTATTAAACTGTTTTTAATGTAAAGGGGAATTTCTTCTATAATGTCCTCCGCCTTTTCCACCAACTTGGCCCCTTTTTTGATCAAGAGGTTTGGTCCTTTGCTTTTGGGGCTATTGATATTTCCCGGCACCGCGAATATATCTCTTCCCTGGTCCAGGGCAAAACTTGTTGTAATCAGCGCCCCGCTCTTTTCGTCTGCCTCAATCACCACCGTTCCAAGGGTAAGGCCGCTGATAATTCTGTTGCGCGCCGGAAAATTTCCCCTGTCCGGCTTTCTGGCCATTGGGAATTCGGAAACAATAGTCCCGCGCTCTTTAATATGGTTCCGCAACCTGATGTTTTCCGGTGGATAAACCACATTCAATCCGTTTCCAAAAACGGCAATGGTACGGCCTCCGCAATCCAAAGAACTCTTATGGGCTATGCTGTCGATTCCCCGTGCCATTCCGCTTACCACGGTGATACCTTTTTCCGCCAGCCCTGTGGCTATTTTTGCTGCAGCCAGTTTGCCATAGTTGGAAGGTATTCTAGTTCCTACGATTGCTATTGCCGCTTTGTCGCTCTCTTGAAACTCTCCTTGCATATAGAGGACCGGAGGTGGATCATAAATATTTTTCAAATTTTCCGGGTATTCATCCTCAGTGGAAATGAGGACCCTGGCCCCGTTGTTACTTACCAGCTTTTTTTCCTTCTCCACTTCCTTTACGGGGTCAAACTTTAAAATCTCCCCGGCCAACCTCTCGCCTATGCCTTCCACTTGGCGTAGTTCTTTTTCCTTTGCCCGAAAAATCTTTTCCGCTGACCCAAAAAAATCGAGGAGCCTTTTGAAAAGGGTTTTTCCAAGTCCGGGTATGAGGTTCAAGGCTATCCAGAAATCTTTTTCCACCATTTTATTTCCGCATCGAAAAACAGCACCCTACTATTCATAAATCAAGTTTGGGTCCTTTTTCAAACATTCGGCCAAAAAATTTTTCCAGGGTTCATGATGTTATTAGGATCGAAGGCCAGTTTGACCCTCTTCTGAAGTTCCAGGCTGGTTTCCCCAATCTCCTTTTCAATGTACCGGCTTTTGGCCAACCCTATGCCATGCTCACCGGATATGGTTCCACCCATTTCGAGGACCTCCTCAAAGATTTCTTCCAGGGCTGGGTCCAACCTTTTCATTATATCCGAGTCGGATTGATCCACCATCAAGTTGACATGGACGTTTCCGTCTCCGGCATGGCCGAAATTTACGATGGGGATGGAGTATTTTTTTTCCACCCTGTCCAGCATTTGAATAGTTTTCGGAATTTTGGTCCGGGGGACGGTGATGTCTTCATTAATTTTCGTAGGACTGATTTTCCGTAAAGAAGGAGAGATAGCCCGCCTTGCGGTCCAAAGTTTTTCGCGTTCTTCCTTCTCAAAGGCGGTGGAAGTTTCCATGGCCCCATTTTCCCTGCATAAGCTTTCAATTTTTCGAACTTCCTTCCCCACTGTGTCTTTTGGTCCATCCACCTCCATCAAGAGGATGGCCCCGGTATTTTCCGGAATGGCGGCATCCACCAAATAGGGTTTGATACACTCTATGGCTCTTCGATCAATATATTCCAAAGTCGCAGGGATGATTTTGGCCTTGATGACGGATGTGACGCATTGGGCGGCCTGGTCCATATTCGGAAAGCTGGAAAGCAAGGTTGCCGTCATTTCCGGTTTGGGTATAAGTTTGAGGTTGATTTTTGTAACCACACCCAGGGTCCCCTCCGAGCCCACCAGGAACCGAGCTAAGTCGTAACCCACCACTCCTTTAGCAGTCCGTACCCCCATTTTCATGATTTCCCCCGTGGGCAAAACCACCTCCAGGCCCAGCACGTAATCCTTGGTAACACCATACTTGAAAGCCCTTGGGCCTCCGGCGCCCGTGGCGATGTTCCCACCGATGGTGGAGAATTTCATGGAAGCCGGGTCCGGCGGGTAAAAGAGGCCTTTCTTCTCTACTTCCTGTTGCAATTTTTCATTAACCAGCCCGGGTTCCACCACTGCCAGCATATTGTCTTCATCTATTTCGAGAATCTTATTCATCCTGGAGAGAGCGAGAACGATTCCTCCTTTCACCGGGATGGTTCCTCCCACAAAGCCGCTTCCCGCTCCCCTGGGGACCACTGGAACCTTGTGGGTGTTGGCAATTTTCAGGATTTGGGAAATTTGAGAAGCCGATTCGGGAAAGGCCACCAAATCCGGCAACATTTTTTGTCCAGTGGCGTCATACGAATAACACAACAGGTCTTCCCTGTCCATTAAAACGTTATTGACTCCGCAAATGTCCTGGATTTCCTTCAACCTGGATTTGTCAATGAACATAAAAAAAATCCCGGACCCTCAAACGGGAACCGGGATAAAAGGAAATAATAGAAAAATCAGTAACTTGGGCTATCTATTCTTCTGGAGAAGCATGCATAAGGTTTTTGCAGTGAACAGTCAATTTGAAAATAAGAAATAAGGCGGCCCCAATGATGTAAAAAGCGCCGCCCCCCAAAAAACCTCCGAAAAGGGTCATCAAAATTTCATTGATGATGGAAGGGGAAGCACCTTGAAGGCTTCCTATAATTTCGTACGAGCAAAAGGAGCCAAAGCAGAACCCAATAACAATCAAAACCTTTTCAATCAAAGTAAAGCATTTAAGCATAACCGTCTCCTTTTAATTTCGTATGTTTGATTTCGATCAAATTTACATGAATACTGGGTTAATGTCAAGATAATTTTGGTTTGTTTCATTAAGTGTTTACGGATTTAAAAAACATGTCATAGCCTCCTATGTTCAATGCTTCATTGATTCAATGACTCAGTGGCTCAATGACTTAATGTTTCAATCAAATTGACTTTTTTTCGGGTTTCTTTATATAATCAGACACCCTTGCCTAAAATGGCTTTTTTTATTTATTTTGAATAGATCTAATAGCAAGTGCCGAAAAACTTGTTAGTTATCAATGGCTTTTAACCTATATACTTTTACCAGGAGCTTGAATTTTGTCTAAGAACATTATTGTTGTTGATGATTCGAACAGCATTCGAAAAATGGTGGAGTTCACTTTAAAAACCAAAGGATATGTGGTGGGAACCGCCTGCGATGGACAGGAAGGGCTGGATATGCTTGAGGAGAAGGACTACGACCTTGTCATTCTTGATATCAATATGCCCAAAGTGGACGGTTTTAAATTTTTGGAAACCATCCGTGCTAATGAAAAACATCTGGAAATCCCGGTTGTCATGCTCACCACCGAAGGGCAAGAGGACGATAGAAACAAAGCGTTGGATTTAGGCGCCACCGACTACATGGTCAAACCTTTCAAGCCCACCGAGCTAATAGAAAAGGTCAACCAAATCCTCTCTGAATGATGGATGAAAGCTCCCAAAATGATCTTGACTCGCAACTCCTCGCCGCTATGCGTGGAGATTTCCTTGAAGAGAGTGAAGAGCATTTCAGTGTCTTAGACCAAACGTTGGTCCTCCTCGAACAAAACGCGGAAAACACGGAGCACCTGGAAGAAGTCTTTCGCCGCATCCATACCGTGAAGGGAACTGCTTCCTTCACCGGCCTAAACGAAATAAACAAGATCGCCCACCACATGGAAGACATCCTGTCTGCCATCCGCTCCAAAAAAGCCGAATTTAACAAGCAGCTTTTTGACGTGTTGTTCGATGGTCTTTCCTGGTTGAAAAAATTACGGAAGGCGGAAATTGAAAACGAACCAACTCCCAACGTGGACTCGTTTGTCAAACTCCTTCAAGAAGCCCTTCTGAACGTTCGCGAAAAGAAAGAACAGGTGGCAAGCGCTCCCAAGGAAGGTAAGGAGGAGTCAACCGAGAAAACCATTGAAACCCTGAGGGTGCGCACCAGCAAGCTGGATACCATTATGAATTTGGCCGGAGAACTGATTATCTCGAAAAACAAGCTGAACCAATATACCAGGGAATATGAAAACAACACTCTGATTGATATCACCACCGACATCCAGCGTATCTCAGTTGAATTGCACAGGGAAGTGGTGGAAGCGCGTCTGGTGCCCATCAGCAGCTTGTTTAATCTGTTCTACGGTATCCTCCGCAATCTTGCCACCAAAAAATCTAAAAAAATCAAATTTTCCATTTTGGGAGGGGATATTCAAATAGACAAGCGCTTGAAAGAAATGTTGTATGACCCTTTCATCCACATACTCCGAAATGCTGTTGACCATGGGATAGAGTCTTCTAAAGATCGGGAAAAGGTGGGGAAAAAAGCGGAAGGAAAACTGGATGTCTGTGTCTCCAGAAAGGGTGATAGCATTGAAATCAAGGTTTCGGACGATGGAAAAGGCATCAACCCTGAAAAAATAGCGAAAAAAGCTTTGGAAAATGGTATCATTACCGAGGAAAAATTAAAGGAGTGTTCCGAAGCCGACATCTTCAATCTCATTTTTCATCATGGATTTAGCACGTCCGAAGAGATTACGGAGACATCCGGCAGAGGAGTGGGTATGGATGTGGTGAAACGCAATATTGCTGAAATGCGCGGGATCATCATGGTGGAGTCCGAAATAGGCAAGGGGACGACCTTCACCATTCAGATACCACTTTCCATGGTGATTACCAGGTCTCTGCTGATCAAATATAATGAAACGTATTTAGCGATACCTTTTGAACTGGTGGTGGAGATCGTTTTTCCTCCCAAAAATGAGTTGGATAAGATTTTCTCACAGGAAGGGAGGAGAAGCATTACTTCCCAAGGCCGGGAGATCTCTTTAACAACCATGGCGGAAATTTTCAAGAACAGTCCGCTGGTTCCTATTAAGTTTTCGGAAGTGGAAGAAGACCCGGACGAAGACCTAGCTATGATCGAGGGTATGATGGGTTACTCCAGGCTAATACCCAGGGGCGAGTATTCTCCGGCAATTATTCTAGGGCTTGCCAATCAGCGAGTGGCCCTGCTTGTAGGCGAGTTGCTCGATACGGAAGAGTTGATTATGAAACCTATGAGTGAATTCATCGGGCCTATCCAGGGAATCGCCGGAACTGCCATGCGGCCCGATGGAGTCATTGCACTTTTTCTGGATGTTGGGGCATTGTTTGAGTATGTTTAAAAAACTGGATTTCAAAATTACCGCTGTGGTCGTCGGAATATTCACCATTGGTTTCGCCCTCGCCATCACCATCAACCTCAACGAGGTAAAGCGAAATCTCGTTGAACTGAACAAGGAAAAAGTCAGGGCGGTAACCTTTATGATTACCAAAAGCGTCCAGAATATTATGCTTTTGGGTGACGGCCAAGCTGCGGGAGACCTCATTTCCGAGATGCAGAGTTTTCAGGAGATTAAAGATATCGTCATCATTAAAACCAACGGCACGGAGGCTTTCAAGGATTTGGAAACCATTGAACAGGTGAACCACTTATTGGGTGCGGAACAATTCAAGCGAGAATCCAAAATTGCCAACCTGCTCGTGAATCCCAACAACAAATATCTTCAAAGGGCCATCAATACCCTCAAAACAGTGGAGTATTTTGAAAAGGTGGGTGAGCAGGAAATTTTCACCCAACTAACCCCGCTGAAAAATCGTGAGGAATGCCAGGGATGCCACGGCACGGAAAGTGAAATAAGGGGACTACTCAAGATTTCTACCCACATGGAAAATATTCGAAATAAGGTGGTTCTGAGTAGGAACCACTTAATTGAATATGGCCTCGTTATCCTGCTCCTGATATCGATTTTCCTCAAATTCGCCATCAGTCGAACCGTCATTATGCCCATTCGAAAGATCAGCGAGATGGTGAAGAACATTGCGGATGGCGACCTGCGTCACCTTTACGAAGGGAAAATTCAAGAGGGTGGCAATATAGATGAGATCAATCAACTTGGGTTGGTGTTGAACGAAACTATAGGCAAACTCCGCGAGGTCATCCGTCGTCTTTTGGATTTGATCGAGATGCTTTCACGGTCATCCTATCAGATTTTTTCCTCATCCCAGGAAATATCCAGTGGAGCTGATAATCAAGCCTCTTTGGTTCTGAGGGCCTCGTCTTCCATTGAGGAAATGTCTTCTGCCGTGGACAGCATTGTTTCCACCGCCAACGACAGCGCGAAGTCCTCCGAGGCTGCTACCCAAATGGCCAATGAGGGCGCTGAGCATGTAGAGCAAACCGTCAAGGAAATAACGGAAGCTAATGAATTGATTAAGGATCTGAACGAACAGGCCAAAGGGGTGAAAAAAATCAGCCAGTTCATTCAGGAAATCTCCGCCCAGACCAATATTCTTTCCTTGAATGCGGCCATTGAAGCCTCCAGAGCTGGTGAACATGGGAAGGGTTTTAACGTGATCTCCCATGAAATTCGTACACTTGCTAGCAAAACATCTCAGGCTGCTGAGGAAATCTCGGAGATCATAGACGCCTTGCAATGGAAAATGCTGGAGTCCACCCAGATCATTTCCACCAGTGTGGGAATGGTGCACCAGGCAGGAGAATCATTGAAAAATATTGTGGAAGGAATTCAGTCCACCAATGATATGGTAAAAAATATCGCCAGTTTTACAAACCAGCAAGCCTTGACCTCCAGGGAAATCTCCGAATCACTCCAGGATATCTCCCGGATCAGCCAACATACGGCATCAGGCGCTAAGGAGGCGGTTGAATCCAACAAAGGTATTTCCGATATTTCGAGCCAGCTCCAAGACATTGCACAACGGTTCAAGATATGAAAGCCTTGGTTATTTCCGTAGGTTCCCATGAATACCTACTGGATACGGAGCCCATCCTGAGAATCACCAGGTCGGATACTCTCCTATCCATTGAGGATACCCCCAGGTTCATTAAAGGCGTAGCAAAATTTCGAGACTACGCCATCCCCGTTATCGACCTTCATGAACGTCTTCATGTCCCTGAATCAGATGAGCCCGGACTCCACTCTTGTTTCATTATTCTGGAAAGCCCCAAAGGCATCCTGGGGCTATATGCCGACTACGCCAAAAACCTTATCGAGTTGGATCGGCCCCTTGAACCCTCGAAAGTAGATCCGAAAAGAAAAGAGAAGGGATCCAGGGGGGTGGAGAGAGTTGAGCTGGACGGGAATAGCTACGCTTTTTTTACCCTGGAAAACCTTCTGGATGATGCTGAATGGAAAGAGTTTGATGAACTGGTTGTTTATTTGAAAGAGAATATTCCAAGCCCGACATCGAACAGCGAACATTGAGTGTGGTCCTTATTTCTCTGGTTCCCAGGGTCTCCCTGGGAATCCATATATGGAGGCTCTGCCTCCAGTGTTTACTGACGACAAATTTTTTAAATCTGGTGGAACTTTAAGCCAAAATATATAAAAAAAATATCCATAGAGCCAACCCGGTTTAAAAATTGAAAAATTTCAAATTTTCGTAAAATGGCATTGGAAGAGTTTGAAAATCTAAGAGATCTTGAAGATTTTGACGCTGAATCACCGGAACATAGAAAACGCGCCATCATCTTTGACCTTGCCTGCGCACGGTATGGGTTTCTGTTAAGAGATATCATAACGGTTTTTGAACCCGACCAGATAACTCCTCTGCCGAATCCGCCGCAATGTATTATTGGCTTGACCAATTACCGAAATGAAACCGTTCCGGTTATTGATTTCAGGTCGAAGATCAGTACGGCAAAACCAACCTATTCGCCGAATAACAGGTTGATCAAGGTACAGTTTAGGGACATGTCCCTGGCCCTTTTTATTGAAAAGATTGGCGAGCCGGTTCAATACGGCAAAGAAGATATTGTTGATTCTTCCGAAATAGAAGCCGGTGATATTCCGGCTCGTTGGATTTTGGAATTGATAAATGTACATGATGAAAAGGTATTGATCCTGGACATCCCCGCACTTTTAGAGGAGCTTTATGATGAAATCCACCATAAAAGTCCTGGTGGTTGATGATGCCGAATTTCTGAGAAAAAACCTTCCCCTGCTCTTGGAGAGAGATAAAGGTATCGAAGTGGTGGGCACGGCGGCCACGGGGTATGAAGGGGTGGAAATGGCAAAGCGTTTACGTCCCGACGTGATTACCATGGACGTGGTTATGCCTCGGATGAACGGAATTGAGGCGCTCAAAATAATCATGAGGGAGGTCCCGACTCCCGTGGTGATGGTGAGTTCCCTAACCAGAGAAGGGGCGGCGGAGACGCTGGAAGCCCTGACCATGGGCGCTGTGGATTATATTACAAAACCCTCCGGCCAGGTTTCCCTCGATATCACGAAAATTAGGCATGAAATTATCAGGAAAGTAAAATTGGCAAGTGTGGCAAAGGTAGCGGCACCTGTCTTCCAGCCCGGTACTTTCTCCTCTCGTTTCTCCAGTCTTGCCCAAGAATTGGCAATGTCCATGGAAGAAGATAAGATCGTGGAGAAGAAGGAACAGCTCATTCCAATAGCAAGAGTCAAGGTGGGGGCTATTGGCATTGCCGCATCAACGGGAGGTCCCATGGCCCTCCAGGCAATATTTTCCGCCTTGCCAAAGGACTATCCCATCCCCATTTGTGCTGTCCAGCACATAGAATCCGATTTTATCTCCTTCATGATTGACAGGTTCAATACCGTATCGAAGCTTTGCGTTAAGGGGGCGGAGGACGGGGAAAGGCTGCAACCCGGGACTGTCTACTTTTCGCCCGGTAAGGACCATTTGACGGTGGTAAAAAAATACGGCTCTCTGGTTGCCCAATTGAACTCCGAACCGAAGGAAATCATGTACAGACCCTCCGCTAATGAGCTTTTTTGGTCCCTGGGGGCCAATTTGGACAAAGGAAGCGCCGTGGGCATCGTGCTCACCGGCATGGGAGACGACGGCGCCATGGGATTGAAAAGGATCAAGGAAACCGGAGGGTATACCGTGGCTCAGGATGAAAAATCTTCAGTGGTATACGGGATGCCCGAACAGGCCGTAGCCATGGGTGGAACCTGTGAATCTCTGTCGTTGGAAGAAATTATTCTGAAATTGATGCAACTGGCTTGTTGAGGGTTGGCCGCCTTGCGTCCTCTGCCTTCTGCCTTCCACCCCTCGTCGTCTTTAAAAATGCGTGAGAGCCGGTTTCCCTATGGGGTACACGTTGAAACCTATTTCGTGGACCTTTTGGTGATCCAGGATATTGCGCCCGTCGAAGATGAATGCGGGTTTCTTCATTTGCTGGAAAATCTTTTCATAATCCAAATCCCTGTACAACTCCCATTCCGTCATGATGGCGATGCCGTGAGCCTCCTTTGCCGCCTTGTAAGGGTCCGGTTCGAACTCCACCATATCTTCGTGGGCGCTAAGAATTATTTTTGCATTGGCCAGCGCCTTGGGATCGTTTATAACTACAAGGGCATGTTCTTCCAGGAGTTTGTTTGAGATCGTAATGGCCGGTGATTCCCGGCAGTCGCCGGTATTGGCCTTGAAAGCGAACCCAAAGAGGGTGATGCGCTTTTCCGCCATGGTGTTGAACATGGCCTTGATCATGTTTTGCACAAAACGATGCTCCTGGTATTCATTGATATTGACTACGCTTTCCCAATATCGGGCCACCTCATGAAGACCATAAGACTCACAAATGTAGACCATGTTGAGAATATCTTTTTTGAAACAAGACCCTCCAAAACCCACGCTTGCGTTGAGGAATTTGGAACCGATCCTTGAATCGGTTTTGATGGCATGTGCCACATTCCCGATATCGGCGCCGGTTTTTTCGCATAAAGCGGAAATACTGTTGATGGAGGAAATCCTCTGCGCCAAAAAAGCGTTTGCCACCAGCTTGGAAAG
This sequence comes from Nitrospinia bacterium, assembly GCA_029261755.1. Classification (GTDB taxonomy): domain Bacteria; phylum Nitrospinota; class Nitrospinia; order JACRGO01; family JACRGO01; genus JACRGO01. The sequence goes on along the minus strand of JAJDAS010000281.1, from coordinate 241 downwards.
CTCCGCGCTCCATATATCGCTGGTGATTACTCGATCCTGTGGGACCCAGTTGGTATAAATATCCACGATTTCTCTTCGCGCTTGGAGTCCGCTTTCCGTTTCCATGGACCCTATGAGTACGCGGTCCGGATTTTCCAGATCCGCAATGGCCGTGCCTTCGGCCAGGAATTCGGGATTGGATACCACCTCGAAATGGACCTTCTTATCATTCGTATGTAATATTCTTTCCAGGGTTTCTGCG
>JAJDAS010000280.1 GCA_029261755.1 Nitrospinia bacterium | reverse complement strand
GAACGCGGTGGTGATCGGGCGAAGCAACATTGTGGGCAAGCCCATTGCCCTGTTGCTCCTTCATGCCCACGCCACGGTGACCATTTGCCATTCCCGCACTCAGAATCTCGGAGAAATCGCCGCAGAAGCGGATATCCTCATTGCGGCCATCGGGAGAGCGAAATTCGTCACAGCGGATATGGTGAAGGAAGGCGCAACGGTCATCGACGTGGGGATCAATCGGCTGGATGACGGCACCCTGGCCGGTGACGTGGATTTCGAGGGTGCCAGCCAAAAGGCGGGCCTCATCACCCCGGTTCCCGGAGGCGTAGGCCCCATGACCATCGCTATGCTTCTAAAAAATACTTTGGAAGCGTATAAGGTGAGGAGGAATGGGTAGGAAGGCGCAGCTCTTGCCGCCTTGAGTTTTAGATGAAGAAAAAAGAATTCCTGTTTTTCTCAAGTTCATCCCATTGTTGCTAGGACAGAATGGAATATGAACTATTTTAATCTGTTTTATTTCTTAAAGAGTTATTTACATGCCCGCTTTATTTGTCAAACTGCATTTCCCACCCATTCTGAGTAAATAATTCTTGAACTTCGTTTTCGACTACTTCAAAATAATCTTTTTTTTCAATTTCTGCTTTTCTTGAAAGTTGCCTTTGGGCTTTGTACTTCTCTTCTAAAAGCTCGTTGATATACATTTTTTCCGCTTTCCTTAAGCTGATAACGTTGAACTTTCCGTCATTCGTAACATGGTGTTGAAAAAGGCCTGCTTCAAAGCATCATCCTTTGCGTAAAGTTTATAAAGTTCCAGTTCCTGCCGTTGCTGTTGTGATATGACTTCCTCCAGTATTTTCTTTAACGCCAAGTCTCTGGTTTGTACATCCTTATTATCCGCCACTTTTTCCTGATAATCAGGGTGGGCCTTAATATGATGGCTCAGGGTAGCAAACTTCACCCTCTGGTCTTCGGGTGTGGCGTCCCAGCCCTGAAACCACCTTTCATTGGAAGTTTTAATGGTTTTATCTAAAGGAACCTTTTTCTCTTCAACGCCATGTGCTCCCCTGGGATTGGGATTTTGGGGATCCAACTCGGTTTCGGCATCCTCCAGACCGATGGTGTGGTTCAGTTTGGTGCGTTCCAACCCATAGGTAGACAGATCTACCGATTCCAGCCATTCATCTATGAGTTCATCTTCTTTGGTTTTACCATCAATTTTGGTATGAGAAATTTCAAAAACCAGGACAGTTTCTCCCAGGCAACTATTTCAAATGGCATAATAGATGCCATTTGACCATAGATTTCCACAAACTGCTTGGCTTTGATCTTGACGTCGATTTTGTCCACATGTAGATAAAATGCCATACCCGGTTAAGGGTGTGTTTCTGATATTACGTCATATATTCCGGGAAATGATGTTTTAGGAAATAATCCCAAAATCTTTCCCATCGATTACTTAAAATCAATGATCTGAGATTTAAAACTATTTGGCCTCCTTCAATAGACCAGCTCATCCCTGACTTTTTAAGGCGTGCCCCTATTAAATTTTGCCACATTATCAAACTGGTGGCTTGAAATTTGAACCAAATAAGCGGATATGGCCAAAAAAACTTAGGCGCCTAAAGAAAAACTCGATAATCGGTTCCGAATATCTTGGCAAGCCTTTTAGACATCTCCTTCCCGATGGGGCGCTTTCCCCCTTCCATTTCGGATATATGCTGCTGCGGAACGCCAAGTTTTTTGGCAAGCGCAACCTGGGTCAGGTCCTCTTTCAGGCGGGATCCTTTGAGAATAGCCCCGGGCTTGCCGTGTTTTTTGTATAAATCCTTAAAAACGTCTTCCGCAGGAATCCATTCATCTTTTTCAGGTGCGTCAATTTCATAGCCCTCGATAAGCTTTAACACTTTTCCCGCCTTGGATTTTGGAATCTCAAAACGTCTGGTTCTGGTGCCGAAAATTTCTACCCTCATTTTTTCAATATTGGACTTCCTCATGGGTACCGACATAATACACCTCCACAATTCTGATTTTTTTATCCAGGACTTCCCAGCACACTACGTAGGTAGGCTGGGCTGACTTTATATGGCAATGGTAGGTGTTCCGTCCAAGTTTGGAATAGCTTTTCCAGTTTCCCCTGACAGGACCGGAAAACCTTATTTCTTCCACTAAACGGGCAACCCTGAGTTGAATGTTCTCAGGAAGTTTTTTTAGTTTTTCCCGCTTTTTTGTTAAACCCTATCTGCCATTCCATAAAACCAAAATACACCATTTATTGGTGTATTACAAGAGTGTAAATGTGCCTTTAAATGGATGCTCTTAGTATTAGTTTTGCTTTTTCCTCTTTTTCTCCTTTCTTCTTTGTTAAAGTCGCTTTTGTTCAGATTTGGAATCAAGTTGTTAATGACCTTAATGGCATTGCCGCGACTCCCGGACAATTTAAACCATTTTGACTTTTAAATCATGCTCTTGCCATAATGACAATTCCACTGGAGAGATAAACCGCCGCTATAAACCCCTAAAACCCGGTTTTTATGATTTCGTCTCTTAAAAATTTAATCCGTAACCTTTTAGAAGCCTTTTTAAACATCCTCCCTATTTTATTGGTTGTTACTTTCTTCCAGCTTTTTGTCATCCAAATACCTTTTCCCAATCTTGCTTCCACCATTACCGGTATGCTCCTGGTGGTGGTGGGGTTGTTCCTCTTTATCCAGGGGCTGGAGATCGGACTCTTCCCCCTGGGCGAAAAGCTCGCTTACCAGTTCGCGGGTAAGGGAAGCGTCTGGTGGCTGATGCTTTTCGGATTCGCCATCGGTTTTTCCACCACTGTGGCGGAACCGGCTCTCATCGCCGTTGCCGGAAAGGCGGGAGAAATCGCCGCCGAAGCCAACGTCATTCCCCACTCCAAAGAATCCATCGATAGTTACGCCTTTTGGCTTCGAATGACCGTGGCCTTTTCGGTAGGTTTCGCTATTTCCGTAGGCGTCATCCGCATCATCAAGGGCTGGCCCATCCATTGGTTCATCATTACCGGATATTTGTTGGTGGTGGCGCTCACTGCCAAGGCTCCCGACGAGATCATAGGCATCGCCTACGATTCAGGCGGGGTGACCACTTCCACCATTACGGTGCCTTTGGTGGCTGCCTTGGGCGTGGGCCTGGCGTCCAGTATCAGGGGGAGGAATCCGGTGGTGGACGGATTCGGGCTCATCGCCTTCGCGAGCCTCACCCCCATCTTTTTTGTCATGCTCTATGGGATCATTATTTTTTAACAATTCAGGTTAGCCGGTTCAGGGTTCAGGGTTCAGGGTTGAACACTTTGACGCTTTTTAACCTTGAACCGTGAACCCTGGAACTTTGAACCTCTGTAGTTACATTTTTTTTAATATGGAAATCCTTACCCATTTCGCAAAAGCATTGTTCGGTACCATTAAAGACGTTCTGCCCATCATAGGGGTGGTCCTGTTTTTTCAACTGGCCGTGCTCAGGAAAAAACCGGACCACCTAGGGCAGCTGGTCTACGGATTTTTCTTGGTGGTCCTCGGCATAGCCGTGTTTTCCGTGGGATTGGAAGAAGGACTCTTCCCGCTGGGCGAATCCATGGCCTCTCAACTCACCGATTTCCATTTCCTTGCCCAAGGCGACAAGATTTTAATGAAGGAGATCGAAACAACGGGCGTCATCAATCCGAACCTGTATTTCTGGACTTACTGTTTTGCCTTCCTCATCGGATTTTCCACCACCATCGCGGAACCGGCCCTCATCGCGGTGGCCTTAAAGGCTGAAGAGATCAGCACGGGAGCCATCTCCTCGTGGGGACTCCGCTTAGCCGTGGCCCTTGGCGTGGCCATAGGAATTTCCATCGGATGCCATCGGATCATCATCGGCTCCCCCCTTCATTGGTATATCATTGCGGGCTATCTGGCCGTCATCGCCCAGACCTACTTTGCCCCCAAGATGATCATTCCTCTGGCATACGATTCGGGGGGAGTCACCACCTCCACTGTTACCGTCCCGTTAGTGGCGGCCCTGGGCATAGGGCTGGCCTCCAATATTCCGGGGCGTTCGGTGGTAATCGACGCCTTTGGCCTCATAGCCTTCGCGTCCTTATTTCCCATCATAACGGTTTTGGCCTACGCTATTATCGGAGAACTTGTTTCAAAGAAAGGAAGGGGGTGATAAGGGTTCAGGGTTCAGGGTTGAGAAAGGCATGGAGCGCAGCGAATAAGGTCGTTGGTAATTGGGAATTGGCAGTTGGCAATTGATAATTGAAAAGGGTGCTAAAATGCCCAATGCTCAATTGTCAATGAATTAGGTCTCATCCCGACGGTTCCCCTTTTTAACCATTTAACCCGGAACCCGGAACCTGCAACCTTGAACCCTGCAACCCTGAACCCTTGAACTTTGAACCTTAATAGTTACAACTTCAAATCAATTTTATTGTAAAATAATAATGGAAAGGAAAACTCATGATATTCAAAGTCATCATAGCTATGGTGCACGAAGACCACCAGGAGGCTGTAATCAAGGCCGCCAAGGGGGCGGGCGCCACAGGAGTAACCATCCTCAACGCGCGTGGAGAGGGTTTGCGCGAGCAACCATCCTTCTTTGGCTTGCAGATGGAAAAACATCGTGACCTCTTACTCTTCATAGTGGAAGACTTTCACGCCAATGAGATCATGGACGCCATCTACGAGGCGGGCCGCTTCAAGGACAAGGGTCACGGTATGGCTTTTTGTTGGACGGTGGACCGCACCATCGGAATGGAAACTCAGTTGAACGTGCTGGAGAAGGAAGTGGAAAAATTTCTTTGAAAATTTTCAAACAAACGGAGGAAAAATGGTTCAACGTGTAAAAGATATTATGCTTAAGGACTTCACCATGGTGGACGGACTCACCAGGGTTTCTGATGCACTAACAATCATGAAAGAAAAAGAGATGCACACCATTCTGGTTCGGCCCAGGCACGAAGAAGATGTTCATGGCCTGGTTACCCTGAGAGATATCGCACGCAGGGTCATAGCGCCCATGAAACGATTGGATGAGGTCCACGTTTATGAAATTATGTCCAAACCGGTTTTGACGGTAAACGCCAGCATGCCTGTGGCCTATGCCGCCCGTTTTCTTACGAACTTCCACAAATCCTGGGCGCCTGTTATTGAAAAGGATGAGGTGGTGGGCATCATCTCTCTGAATGGGATCGTATTGAATGCGAAGTGGTGTTAGAAACCCGAAAAAAATAAAACCTTTTTTAATCACGAATTACACGAATTACACAAATTAATAATTCGTGAAATTTGTGTAATTCGTGGTTCCGCCTTTTTCCCTTCCGCCCTGTGTCCTCCTTCAAACTTCAGAACCATTCCGCAGATTGGATTCTTCCCGTAGTAAAAGATCCCATAAAAAACGGAGCCGTGGTGTCCAGCCAAGATTCCATTCTCTTTGTGGGGGATGCCGGCGAAGCATCCACCCTTTACCCGGAGGCGGAAAAGATCCACCATGCGGAAAAGTCCATCCTCCCCGGCCTGGTGAATGCCCATTGCCACCTCAACCATTGTACCCTGAAAAACAGATTGCCCCTCCGGGATGACGAAACGCTATTTGACTGGATCGGCAAGGTGATTTCGGAAAAGACGGAAACCTCCGAGGATGAAAAAATCCGGGCGACTTTAGAAGGGATTCAGCAATGTAAGGAAAGCGGTACGGTTGCATTGGCGGATATCATCACCGAGCCCTTTGTTCTTTCCCTGCTGGAAGAGCCGGACTTAACCACCGTTTGCTTCCACGAAACCACCGGCTTTCTCCCGGAACAGGCGGAAGCGATCTTTCTGGAAAGGCTTTCCTATTTGGAGGAGCTACAAAGGCGTTCCGCTATGGAGCATTTCCTTTCGCCTCATTCACCTTACTCCATTTCCAGGGAGTTGCTGGAGAAAATCGCCCGGACCGGTTCCAGGACATCTTTTCACCTGGCGGAGTCCAGGGAAGAGGTGGAGTTTTTGAAAAAGGGCCATCCCAAGATGGAACAAATCTTAAAATCGCTGGGAAAGTGGGACCTCAAATGGAAGCCACCCGGACTCTCCCCTGTCCGCTATTTTTATGATGTGGGTCTGCTCCGGGAAAACTCTCTGGCGGTGCACATGGTCTGCGTGGGAGAAGAAGACTACCCCGTGCTGGAAAAATCCAAACCCAATATCGCCCTTTGCCTTCGCAGCAACACCCATCTTCGGAACGGCCTGCCTCCCGTCCGGGACTACCTGGAGCTTGGGCTCAATCTATGTCTGGGAACAGACGGTTTAGGTAGCAACGAAGATCTTTCTCTCCTGAATGAAATGCAGTATGTGAAGAAATGTTTCCCGGATCTGGACGATGCAGTCATTTTGCAGATGGCAACCCTTGGCGGCGCCAAGGCCCTGGGACTGGAGGAACAATTCGGGAGTCTGGAGCCGGGGAAGAGCGGCAAATTTATGGTTGTGGGGTGTGAGGGTGGTCCTTATGGGTTTTTGGTGGGTGGTTCCGGGTAAAACGCAATCTTTCTCGTTGTTGTCCTGAAATGTTAAACGGCAAAAATCATTTTCATCTTAGGAAGGCAGGAAATGCAGGAAAATTCTTTATTTTTTTGTTTTTCCAAAAAATTCCGGCAAGCATATTCAGCAACTTTGATTTAAGACGATATCCTTACCGGGAGAAACCGCCTGAAATAGCTGAATAAGTTTTTCCAATGTGGGCATGCAATCGCCCCGTTCATAACGGGCATAAGCATTTCGCGATTTCGCTCCCAGCCTTTTTGACGCATCGGATAGGGATAAACCGTTTTGTTCCCGTTGTCGTTTAAGCAGCAAACTTACTAATGTTTTGGTGTCGGAAGATCCAACCTCAAACCCATCTTTCTTTTTTGGTATTACGTCAACTTTGAAACCGGGTCGATTCGCCAGGGTTTCAATCAAATCCGCCACCATTTCAAAGGCTTCCTTTCGGGTATGCCCTTGTGTCATGGCTTCAAGGATAGGAACCTCGGCCAACCAAAACTTCCCGTCTTTATAAATATTTCCGTCAAATCGCATCATAACTCCTTCCTTTTTGCTCGTTTTAAAATTGATTTTGCTAGATGCTCGTTGGTCTCCACATGGCGTGGAATGGCTTCCTCCCTTTCCCCATCCGTCCAGACATCATGTTTCCCGCCGTGGCAAAGAAACCTCCGGCCAACTGGCGTAACCGCTTCTCCAATTCCCGTTTCTTTTATTCACAAGCTGTACACCTATTGGTGTACTATGTCAAGAATTGAAAATACACTATGAAAAGACCAAGGTTTGGAGTTGAATTTCATTCCCGGATAGTTGTATCTTCATTTCTTGCTTAGTTGTTCATTTGTCACCTAAAGTTGGCGGCACAAACAAAAACAATGCACGTTTTAAAAAAGGAAATGAAAAAATGATCGATCTTGTTAAAAAGTTTTTTGGAGAGAGTAGTGCCCCGGATGCCGAAGCCAAGGATGGGGAAGGTTCCCATGACACCCGTGTGGCTACTTGCGCCCTGCTGCTGGAAATGGCCAATATCGATGGGGAGTTCAGCGAAAAGGAGCAGGCGGACATCATAGCCTTACTGAAAAAGGATTACGACCTGCCCGAAGAAACCATCTCGGAGTTGCTGGAGACCTCACGCAAGGAGTTGGATGGCAGCACCGATTTGTGGAGGTTTACCAATCTCATCAACTCCAACTATTCCCAGGAGGAAAAACGCGGCATCATCGAAATGGTCTGGAAGGTGGTGTATGCCGACGGTGTGCTGGATCAACATGAGGACTACCTGGTCCACAAGCTGGCGAGACTTCTCCGCTTGCCTCATAAAGAGTTGATCCAGGCAAAGATGAAAGTCCTCGGAAAATAGTCACTGGAAAGCCGTCATTAATAGTCATTTGGTATTAGCCACAGATTTTCACAGAACTTCATAGGAAAAGAAAAACTTTCTGAACCACGAATTGCACAAATTACACTAATAATTAAATCTTTAATTTGTGAAATCAGTGAACTTCGTGGTTCAAAGTCTTTGATTTTAAAAGATTTTTGCATTGTAAAAGACGGATTCTCAGAATCAACATGTAAGCATCTAAAATCACCAATCTAAAATCTAAAATATCTTTTCCCATGGATCTTACCATCGTCATCCCTACCTTAAATGAGAGCAAAAACATTCCTTCGCTCCTGGCAAGCCTATCCGGAATACCGAAGGTGGAAGTGATTGTTTGTGATGGGGGTAGCATGGACAATACCCTGGAACTGGCAAAAAAGGGTGGGGCAGGGACCACGGTCGCCAGGCAGGGGAGGGGAGTTCAACTTAATGAAGGCGCTCGATTGGCCGGAGGAAAAACCCTCCTTTTTCTCCATGCCGATTCCAGGATTGCTCGCGAGGGAGTTTCCAGGGTCATCGAAGCCATGGAGACGAAGGAATACATCGGCGGAGCCTTTTATCTTGAAATGGACCGCGCTGGAGCAGGCCTGAAGTTTATTGCTGGCGTGGCGAATTTGCGGGCGCGGTTTTTCAATATTGTATACGGCGACCAGGGAATTTTTGTGGATAAGAAATACTTTCAGGAGCTAAATGGTTTCAAGGAAATGCCCTTGATGGAAGATTATGATCTTTTCCGCAGAATGAAAGCCAGGGGACAGACTGTGCTCATCGAAAAAGGATTGTCCACCTCCTCCCGGCGATGGGAAAAAGAGGGAATTATTTTCACCACACTCAGAAACTGGTTCCTTTTCACCCTGTATCAACTAAGGGTGCAGCCTTTCGTTTTGAAAAAATGGTATGGCGATATCCGGTAAAACAGCGAACTACTCAGGCACAAAGTTGTGAACCTTCCACATACAAATTGCGTATAAAGTCCCACTTTGTGCCTACTGCCTCTGTGCCTGTGCTTTTTGCCTTCTGCCTAAGTAGTTACAAACTTTGTAAGATGCCCAAACCCTTGATTTTCTTCAACTATACAATTAGAATCTAAGCTTCGTAAACGCTGCAAAATGGTAAAAGGAAAATATTCCTCAATCATTTAGGAACCAGCCATGGCAAAAATAGACGCTTTTTTTAAATTGATGAATGAACAGGGGGCGTCCGACCTTCACCTGACCTCCGGCTCTCAGCCCATTTTGCGAATCGATGGAGAAATGGAGCGGGTGAAGTACAAGGCCTTTTCCAATGACGAACTAAAGGCCATGCTTTACGAAATTGCCCCGGAAGACAAGGTAAAGGTCTTTGAAGAAACCGGGGATTTGGACTTTGCTTACGAGATCCCCAACCTTGCCCGATACCGCGCAAACTTTTTTCAACAGAAATATGGTATAGGCGCTGTTTTCCGGGAAATTCCCAGCAACGTTCTGACAGCGGAAGACCTTGGCCTTCCGCCTGTTGTAAAAAAACTGGCCATGTTGCAAAAAGGTTTGGTTCTGGTGACCGGTCCCACCGGTAGCGGAAAATCCACTACCCTGGCGGCTATGATGGATTACGCCAATAAAAATAGAAATGAGCATATCCTCACGGTGGAAGATCCCATAGAATTCGTGCACAAGAGCCAGGGGTGTCTGGTGAACCACCGTGAAGTGGGTTTGCATACACGCTCCTTCGCAGCTGCCTTACGAGGCGCTCTTCGTGAAGACCCCGACATCATTCTGGTTGGCGAAATGAGGGACCTGGAAACCATCGCCCTGGCTTTGGAGGCGGCTTCCACCGGCCACCTGGTTTTCGGAACCCTCCACACCCAGAGCGCACCCAAAACCGTTGACCGTGTGATAGACGTTTTTCCCGCTAACCAACAGGCGCAAATCCGCGTTACCCTGTCCGAATCATTGAAAGGGGTCATTGCCCAGAATCTGTTTAAACGAGCGGACAAAAAGGGTCGGTGCGCGGCCCTGGAAATCCTGGTGGTCACCTCCGCCACAGCCAACCTGATCCGGGAATCCAAGACCTTCCAACTTCCCTCGGTAATCCAAACCGGGAAAAAGTTTGGAATGCAATCCCTGGACGATGCCATTTTGGATCTTTTAAATAAGCGCTGGATCAGCCCGGAAGAGGCTTTCGACAAAGCCATTGAAAAAACAAGGTTTGTCCAGTTTCTCAAGAACCCGCCCGATGAATTCTCTATATGATAATTAACTCCATGAGGTAACTGTTCAGCCTATTGCAGACTTTCAATTTTTCGGTATTTTGTGCAACCCCTTCAGGGTTGAAATTATGTAGCCTTTTTTACCCAGGGTTGCGGCATGAAAAAACACATGCCTTAACCGCTGGGCTAACGAATTTAGCCCTTACAGGGCATACGATGTAAAGACCTTTACCCCAACGGGGTTTTATACGTCAGCCCAGGGTCAGCAAAGTGCCACCCTGGTATAGCAAAAAAAACTTTTTACCCTGAAAGGGTTACATAAAAAACGCCGAACATATATTCATTTAGCTAAAAAAACAGCAAGGTCTCTACCATGAAAAAAGCTGAAACTGATTTTATTCTAACAACAATGCTGGAAAGCCACGGGAACGTCTCGGACCTGAATTTCACCGCAGAGAAACCCCTTCAGGTGGAGACATCCGGCGTTTTGACGTCGGTGGAGATGGATCCCGATATTGGGAAATTAACGCCTTACCAGACGGAAATGTTCGCTTTAAACCTGGTGGGTTCCGACCGCCGATTATGCGAAACCCTGGTAAGAGAAGGCTCTTGTGACTCCTCTTATTACCTTACCGGAAAAGCGCGCTTCAGGGTCAACATTTTTTCCCAAAGGAGCTGCTACAGTATTGTCATGAGGCGCTTGAGTACCAGCATCCCCAGCATCAAACATCTCAATCTGCCGGATGTCTTTTACAAAGTCGCCAAAGAGTTGAACGGAATTGTCCTGGTGACAGGGGCCACCGGCAGCGGTAAGTCCACTACCCTGGCCGCCCTTTTGAATGAAGTCAACGAATCCAAGTCCGTTCACGTGGTGACCCTGGAGGACCCCGTGGAATTTATGCATCCCCAAAAGAAGGCCACTTTCAATCAAAGGGAATTGGGGGCGGACTTTAATGCCTTTTCCTCCGGGCTGCGGGCTGCACTGAGGCAGGCGCCCAAGATCATCCTGGTTGGTGAGATGAGAGACCGGGAGACGGTGGAGATCGGCCTGAGCGCCGCAGAGACGGGCCATCTTGTGATGAGTACTCTCCATACCGTGGACGCGGGACAAACTATTAATCGAATTCTCGGTATGTTCAGCAAGGAAGAGGAGGCCCAGATACGTATCCGGCTGGCGGATACCGTCCGATGGATTGTAGGACAACGTCTCCTCCCCAAGGTGGGGGGCGGACGTGTGGCTGCTTTGGAAATCATGGGCTCCAACCTCCGCATTTCCGATAGCATCCTTCACGGGGAATCGGAGGGTAAGACCTATTACGACATCATTACCGCAAGCAAAACCTTCGGGATGCAGACCTTCGACCAGGCCATCCTGGACCTATTCAAGGAAGGGAAGGTATCGGAAGAGACAGCCTTGAGTTATTGCTCCCGGAAAGGAATCGTGGGCAGGGGGATGGACACTATCAAGAGCGCACGCGGTGAAAAGACCACGGACATTGATGAATTGTCCATGGATGGTGAGTACGGGGAAGATCCTAATAAGGTTAAATGGCCTTGATAAAAGCCGATGGGAAGCCCTTTGAACGTCGAACATCCAACATCGAACGCTGAACATCGAAAAAGGTACTTATTTTTAAATAAAACCTACCACAACTTTAGTTACATTTAAGATCACTTTAAACTTCAAATTTTTATGAAACTTACATGTAAAAATTGCGACAAGGAACTCAATATTCCTGACTCCAAAGTCCCGGCTGATAAAACTTTTACGGTGAAATGTCCAGGATGCCAGGGCAAGATTTCCTCCAAACCTGAAGTCCAGGCTGCTAAAAAAGAGGAGGTCAAGGCAGAAAAAGAGATGACTCCCATTGACCTGGAAGTGAAAATGCAGGAGTCCATAGAAGGGTTCCTGGAAGAGTTCGAACCCGGGGAACTTACCGCTCTGGTATGCGACACAAATAATATGGAAAGTATTGATACGGCCCTGAAGGAATTGGGTTACCGGACAAGCATGGGCGAAAGTGCCGTGGTGGCTGTGGGCAAGATCAAATTTAACCAATACAGTTTGATCCTTATTAATGAAAGATTCGACAACTTTACACTGGAGAATAATCCCGTTCTGCTCCATGTCCAACCCATGCCCATGGCGACAAGGCGGAATGTTATCATTGTTTTGATTGGAGACAATTTAAAAACCAATGACCATATGGCCGCCTTTGCCCGAAGCGTCAATTTGGTGGTGAACAACAAGGACATTAATAACCTGGCCAACTTGATCAAACGAACTATTCAGGAACATGAAAGGTTCTATAAAATTTTCAAGGAGGCCCTCGAAGCGGAGGGTAAAATTTAAAATGGATTACATCCCTTTAGTTGAAAAGTACAAAGATGGTGATGTCATTATTACCGAAGGAATTGTCAGCAACAGCGCATTTGTGGTTCTTTCCGGTAGAGTAAGAATAGTTAAAACCATCCAGGGCCAGCAGGTGGTGGTAGGTAAATTGGAAAAGGGGAATGTCTTTGGCGAGATGGGATTGATCAGCGAAGCGCCTCGTTCGGCCACGGTGGTGGCCGATGGAGAGGCCACCCTGGGATCCATAGACAAAAAAAAATTCCGGCAAAGGCTCAATGAAATTCCTGAAGATCTTCGCTTTGTGGTAACAGCGTTGGTGGATCGCCTGGCAGCTACAACTGAGAGACTGGCCAATGTGGGAGTCCAGTTGGAGGAAACCAGACGGGTGGTTGGTTCTTACTCTTTCCAGAAAGACTCAAGCGCTCCCATTGGTCCCATTTAAATGGGGATTACCTCTTAATGGGCGTCCTGGTTTTTTTTGTAAAATTTTTTTTAGTTGGGCTTGATTAAATTTTGAGAATGAATATAATTGTTGGTCCTGAAGATAATAAATTCATCTATTGAGAGAGGAGGTGAAAAACCACATGAAGAAATTTTTTGGACTTTTAGTAGCCGTATTCGCAATGGTTGCTTTCACCAGCACCAACGTATTGGCCGGTGCTCCTAAGGCTTGGAGCAAATGTAAAGCTTGCCACAAAACCAATAAAGACAACACCAAATGGACCGTTGGTCCTGGGCTGAAAGGGGTTGGTTCAAGGCTTTCCGCTGAGTACCTGGACAAATGGCTGAAGGATCCTCAGGCAACCTTAGACGCTGGCGGACCAGAAGTTGACGCTTTGAAAGCAGCGAAAAAGTTTAAAGCTAAACTGAAAATGCCTGCAGCTGTTAAGAAATTGAAAGATGCAGACAGAGCTGAGTTGGTTAAATACCTGGGAACTCTCTAAGAACTCGTGGGTAACCAAGCTACAGATGCAAATTTGGGGAGGGGATTATCCCCTCCCCTTTTTTATTGCCTTTTGTAAGTTATCAAAAAGTTGAGGCAGTTTGTAGTAACCCGTGGGAATGGGTTTAGCTGGAACTACCACCGACAAAGTAAAGCCCATTCTCATCTGACAATGTCCCACATTTTTTGCTCTGGACACGGGCTTCAAATTCTGGTAGTATTGGCGGCATGTATATTTGCGGCCAACATTTCAGCATAGAAACAATTGAGAGAATAAAAGAATCGGTGGCTTCTATACCTGGGC
>JAJDAS010000279.1 GCA_029261755.1 Nitrospinia bacterium | reverse complement strand
CGTTCGATGGATGGAGCAAAGATATTTTGCAGAGTAAGAAGTTACCTGTCTACCGCAAGGAAACATGAAACCACTTCTCTCCTTGCATTGAAAATGCTTTTTCAAGGAACTTTTATTAATTTCGCTGAATAATTACGAAATCATTAAAAAATAATTCCGAAAATAAATTGGAAGGAGTATATTCGACTCGCCCGCATGTCCACTGATAGTCTACTTTGCCCGTGTTTATCATGATTATTGCACGTCAGTAAACCGTATAGTCGCTGCCTGGCCATCCCGTAATGTCGATGGCGTTGATGGTGTCCGTGTTAGTTAATCCCTCAAGTGGGGGACTGTATCTCTTGGTTGCCTGTCCAACACACCGATACTTGACATACCTTCCATCCTCACGGACCTTCCTGATTACGGTCGTAGATACGTATACTTTTATGCTCTTAATCGCACCGTCCGCCGGGTATGGCTGCCTCTGCCGTATATCTCTTGGTTTTGGAAAGTAGCCGCTTTGGTTTTTCCAATTCGTCCCGTCCCAGTATTCCATGTTGTAGGAGTGCATCCCTACGGGTTCTTCCGCACCATGACAATTCATTTTTGTGATACCCATTGTGTACGTCACCAATGCCGGTTGACTTAAGCCAGGGTCCGGCGTCGGTGTTGGAGTCGGCGTCGGTGTTGGAGTCGGAGCCGCGTTCCCTCCACCACCTCCCGTACGTGGTGAGGATGCCCAGCCTCCTGTGGCTGTCAATCCAATGATTATTACAAGCATTATCGGGTACAAAAAGAGTTCTTTTCGCATGGTTTCCCTCCTTTTATGTTTTTGGTTTATTTTCAATTTGTCATGGCTCTACCGCTAAAAAAACACAGTATAGGGCACTTCCAAAAACTCCAAAGACATCCCCCTAACCCCCTTTACTAAGGTTGAATTAGTTGTATCAATGATTCAAATATTGAGTTTCTGGAAGCACCCTCTAGTTTAACATATTTTTGAATCAAAATCTGAACGCATTACATACCCTTTATAGGCGTCTCTCTCTTCTTATTCTGCATAGCGATAATATGTTCCGCCTGCCTGATCGGATGGTATACTAAAACCAATTTGATTTTTGGTTTTTAAAATTAAATTTTGGTTGCAGTTAATGCTAGCAATTAGTTCAGCCAATTTTTAAATACCGAAAACCAATTGCGGTAGAGTATACCTGTAATAGTCTAACGAAAGGGATCAACAACACCCCTTACTTCTTCCATTGAGAAGCTTTTAATTCGTTCTGAAAGAGGTATTCAGCTCAAAACACGGTTGGAAAAAATTTCAAAAAATACCAAATCACATAATTGCAAGCCTGACCCACTTTCTAGGCCTTTGTTGTATAATCTATGCTCCTTTTTATGGGCACTTCCAAAAACTCCAAAGACATCCCCCTAACCCCTTTACAAAGGGGGAATTAGTTGTAGGAATTACTCAAATATTGAGTTTCAGGAAGTTCCCTTATCTAAATTCCGCTTTCACACAGCTGATCCATGCATGCCTTTTCCCCAATTCCATGGTTAACCTTTTTTCCGCAAGCCTTTCGGTTCTGGTTTGTCCTGCTACTCATTGGATGGATTACTTTTCCCTTTATATTTTCCATATTTTCTAAATTTAAGGATAAAGGATTTCCCTTATCAAAAATATTTGCCATTTTTTTTATTGCCTACCTAAACTGGCTTCTTACCCTTTTATCCAGCCGCTTTGAACTTCCTGTCTTTCAAAACAACTCTTTTTCAATAGGAACGGCCCTTATTTTTTTGTTTTTTCTTGGATTTTACGGATACAAAAAAAACGGCGGTTCCATATGCCTTTTTATCAAAAAAAGAAGAAAAACCATCGTTTTCACGGAGATACTCTTCCTTGTTGTTTTTATGTTCTTCGTGTCCGTCAGGTCTTATATCCCGGAAGCCCAGTTTGATCCCTCCAAGTCCGGCGCCGAAAAATTTTTCAATTACCATGTACTTACCGGGATTATGAAGTCCGATACCTTTCCCCCTTATGACGGTTGG
Organism: Nitrospinia bacterium; assembly: GCA_029261755.1. Taxonomy (GTDB): domain Bacteria; phylum Nitrospinota; class Nitrospinia; order JACRGO01; family JACRGO01; genus JACRGO01. The sequence continues at coordinate 1,121 of JAJDAS010000279.1, read as the reverse complement.
CTGGGAGGAATTGCCGTCCATTGGAAAAAAGATAAATTAAAAATTGAGGAGGGGCAAAATATACAACCTCGACCCTTTTATCTTAATTATTATTATTTTGGCCACCTGGAAATGGCAACCCTTGGCAAGCTGGCTTGCTATCCCCCGGAAGTGGTTTTTAACCTTGGCCTTGCAGCCTTGACTGCGCTTATCGCCACAGGAGCATTTTCACTTTCTTACAACTTGGGCGGGAATGTCCTGTTTGGATGGTTTGGAATGTTGGCAGTTGTTTTTTTCGGAAATTTAGATGCCTTCATCCAATTCACCGAAAAACTCTCCATGGAATCCAATCTAAATGCCGCGTTCTGGGCAATAGATTATTGGCGGTCTTCCAGAATGATTCCCCATACCATTACGGAATTCCCCTATTTTAGCCTGCTTTTAGGAGATTTTCATGCCCACAATTTAAATATCCCTAAAACGCTTTTCGTTTTAGCCCTTTTATTACAAATTACACTTAATAAGCCGGTTTGGTCGGTGGATTTTGAAAAAAAAATAAATTTCCAAAAACGGCTTAAAAGCAACGGACTTCTGTTCCTGCTTGTGGGAGTTTTCTGGGGAGCGTGTTATTTAAGCAATGTTTGGGATTTTGTTGCATTAACCCCTTTAATCTTTTTAACCATAATCTTCTTCTATTTAAACACATCAGAAAGGCTTAGCAAGAGAGATCAAATTAAATTGTTTTTGTACTCAATCTCTTCCTGCTTATTCATTGCGTTGGCAGCCATCCTAACCTTTTCCTCTTTTCAAATTTATTTTGAATTTCCTCTTGGGGAAGAAGGGTTCCCCGTAAAATTTCTGGCTCCGGACCTTCGGACAAATCTGTGGGATTATATTGCCCATTTTTTCTTTTTCCTCCTTCCTCTGATGTTCTATTGGGTGTTTAAGTGTAAGGAGATATTTTGGCAAGAAAAAGACCCTTCGGAGCGTTTATTTTTTATTTCCTTAATCCTGGCTGGATTAGTTTTGCTATTTAATTGGCTGGGCTATTGGATGCCTTGCATTGCCTTGATCCTCTTTGCTTGCTGCTTTTTTGCTATTTTGAAAAACTCAAATCGGCGCCGGGAAGGTTTTGGCTTGAT